>JACREB010000209.1 GCA_016218475.1 Nitrosomonadales bacterium
CCTTGGCTTCGCCGCCGAATTTCTTCGACAGGACGGTGGTGATCGCCGCCGTCAGGGTGGTCTTGCCGTGGTCCACGTGGCCGATCGTGCCCACGTTGACGTGCGGTTTGGTCCGTTCAAATTTGCTCTTTGCCATGATTTGCCCCTATCTAAAAACAGTCGTTAGTCTTTAGCCTCTAGTCTCCAGTTGAAAAGCAAACCCAAAGGGGTTAACTAACAACTAACGTCTAGCGACTACCAGCTTATTTTTTGCTCATGATTGCTTCAGCCACACTTTTTGGCGCTTCGGTATAGTGCTTGAATTCCATCGTGTAGGTCGCGCGCCCTTGTGTTGCGGAACGCAGCGCGGTGGAGTAGCCGAACATTTCCGCCAGCGGCACTTCCGCTTTCACCACCTTGCTGCCGCCCGCCATATCTTCCATCCCTTGCACCATGCCGCGGCGCGACGACAGATCGCCCATCACCGTGCCGGTGTAGTCTTCCGGCGTTTCCACTTCCACCGACATCATCGGCTCGAGCAACACCGGGCTGGCTTTGCGCATACCATCCTTGAAACCCATCGAAGCCGCCATCTTGAAGGCGTTTTCGTTGGAGTCCACGTCGTGGTACGAACCGTCAAACAATGTCACTTTGACATCCACCACCGGATAGCCAGCCAGCACGCCATTCGGCAGCGTATCTTCCAGCCCCTTCCTGACAGCCGGAATAAATTCACGCGGCACGGTGCCGCCCTTGATCGCATCCACGAACTCGAAACCTTTGCCAGCTTCATTCGGCTCGATTTTCAACCACACGTGGCCATATTGGCCGCGGCCACCAGACTGCTTGACAAACTTACCTTCGACTTCAACCGGCTTGCGGACGGCTTCGCGATACGCCACTTGCGGCGCACCCACATTGGCTTCCACGCCGAACTCGCGCTTCATGCGTTCGACCAGAACTTCCAGATGCAACTCTCCCATACCGGAAATAATAGTCTGCCCCGATTCTTCATCGGAGCGCACACGGAACGACGGGTCTTCCTGCGCCAGGCGATTCAGCGCGAGCCCCATTTTTTCCTGATCCATTTTGGTCTTGGGTTCAACCGCCACATGGATCACGGGCTCGGGGAATACCATGCGTTCCAGGATGATTTCCTTGGCCGGGTCGCACAAGGTATCGCCGGTAGTCGCCTCTTTCAGTCCTACCGCAGCCGCGATGTCGCCCGCAAACACTTCCTTGATTTCTTCGCGCTCATTGGCATGCATCAGCAGGATGCGGCCAACACGTTCCTTGCGCCCCTTGATCGGATTGTAAATCGTGTCGCCCGATTTCAACATTCCGGAATAAACGCGGAAAAAAATCAACTGGCCGACAAACGGGTCGGTCATGATCTTGAATGCCAGGGCGGAGAAAGGTTCGTTATCGCTGGCCTTGCGCTCACCTGCCGAACCATCCGCCAACTCACCCTTGACCGGAGGAATGTCGGTCGGCGCCGGCAAGTAGTCGATCACACCATCCAGCATGGCCTGCACGCCCTTGTTCTTGAATGCCGAGCCGCACAGCATTGGCACAATTTCACTGGCGATGGTGCGGGTACGCAAGCCCTGCTTGATTTCCGCCTCGGTCAGGTCGCCGCCTTCGAGGTATTTGTCCATGGCTTCTTCGTTGGCCTCGGCCGCGGCCTCTACCATTTTCCCGCGCCATTCCTTGGCGGTTTCCAGCATATCCGCAGGAATATCACGCAACTCGAACTTCATGCCCTGTGAGGCTTCATCCCAGTAGATAGCCTTCATGCGCACCAGGTCGATCACGCCCTCGAATTTTTCTTCGGCGCCGATGGGGATTTGAATAGCAATCGGGTTGGCACGCAGGCGGGTGCGCATTTGTTCATGCACCTTGAAGAAGTTCGCGCCCTGACGGTCCATTTTATTCACGAACGCCAGACGCGGTACGCCGTACTTGTTGGCCTGGCGCCACACCGTCTCGGACTGCGGCTGCACGCCGCCCACGGCGCAATACACCATGCACGCGCCATCCAGCACGCGCATGGAGCGTTCCACCTCAATGGTGAAATCCACGTGTCCCGGGGTGTCGATGATATTGATGCGATGTTCTGGCAGGGAATTATCCATGCCCTTCCAGAAGCAGGTGGTCGCCGCGGAAGTTATGGTGATGCCGCGCTCCTGCTCCTGCTCCATCCAGTCCATGGTGGCCGCGCCATCATGTACTTCGCCGATTTTGTGATTTACACCGGTGTAGTACAAAACACGCTCTGTTGTGGTGGTCTTGCCTGCGTCAATATGTGCGCTGATGCCGATATTGCGATAACGTTCAATGGGGGTTTTGCGTGCCACGGTGGATACCTTAATAACAAAGCTAGTAGCTGGTAGCTGGTGGCTTGTAGCAAAACCAGGTTGGCTACTAGCTACAAGCTACAAGCTGTAATTTAAAAACGGAAATGTGAAAACGCCTTGTTCGCTTCAGCCATACGGTGCACTTCTTCACGCTTTTTCACCGCGCCGCCGCGGCCTTCGGACGCATCGATCAGCTCGCCGGCAAGACGCATGCCCATGGATTTTTCGCCGCGTTTGCGCGCGGCTTCGCGCAACCAGCGCATCGCCAACGCCATGCGGCGCGAAGGGCGCACTTCAACCGGCACCTGATAATTAGCGCCGCCGACACGGCGGCTTTTCACTTCAACTTGCGGCTTGGCATTGGTCAATGCCAGATTGAATACCTCGATCGCGTCCTTGCTGGTCTTCTTGACGATTTGCTCCAGCGCGCCATACAGGATGCGCTCGGCGACCGATTTTTTACCGGCGGTCATCAATACATTTACAAACTTGGACAGATCCTGATTGCCGAATTTCGGGTCGGGCAGTATCTCGCGTTTGGGGACTTCTCTGCGTCTTGGCATATTAACCTCGAATAATTGCTTCAGCTTGTGGCGCGTAGCCAGTAGCAGAAGCTTTTGCTACCCGCTACGAGCTACCCAATAATCTACGCCTTCTTGGCGCGTTTCGAACCGTACTTGGAACGGCCCTGCTTGCGGTCCTTCACGCCGGCGGTATCCAGACTGCCGCGCACCATATGGTAACGCACACCCGGCAAATCCTTTACGCGACCGCCGCGCAACACCACCACCGAGTGCTCCTGCAAGTTGTGCCCTTCGCCGCCGATGTAGCTGATCACCTCGAAGCCGTTGGTCAGGCGAACCTTGGCCACCTTGCGCAACGCGGAGTTTGGTTTCTTCGGGGTCGTGGTGTACACGCGGGTACATACTCCGCGCTTTTGCGGGGAGCCCGCGAGAGCGGGCACCTTGCTCTTTTCTACGATTGCGGCGCGCGGCTTGCGGATCAACTGATTGATGGTTGGCATTATCTACATATCCTAAAAATAATTTCTAAAAATCCCGTGAAAAATCAATAAACAAAAAAATATACCGCCGCAGCGTGACAAGATTCATCCGCTGCGACGGAAAAAAGGTTGCGAATTTTATTGAGAAACACCAGGAGTGTCAAGCAATTCGCCCGCCACAACCGCATCGGCTTCTTGCAACTCACGCCCTTCCGCCGCATCAATGCCCAAACGCTGTTTGCGTCGCGTGGTGTGGTAGGCCAATCCGGTACCGGCGGGAATCAAGCGACCCACGATGACGTTTTCCTTCAGGCCGCGCAGATCGTCACGCTTGCCCATGATTGCCGCTTCGGTCAACACGCGCGTGGTTTCCTGGAAGGAAGCCGCCGAAATGAACGAATCGGTAGACAACGAGGCCTTGGTAATACCCAGCAGCACGTCAACAAAATTCGCCGGATTTTTGCCTGCGGCAAACATTTTTTCGTTTTCTACCAGAAGATCGGCACGTTCCACCTGTTCGCCCGTGATGAAACGGGTATCGCCCACATCATTGACTTGTACGCGACGCAGCATCTGGCGCACGATCACCTCGATATGCTTATCGCTGATTTTCACGCCCTGCAAACGGTACACATCCTGCACTTCGTCGGTAATATAACGCGCCAACTCATCCACACCCAGCAGGCGCAGGATGTCATGCGGGTCGGCCGGGCCATCCACGATCATTTCGCCGCGGTTCACCACCTGGCCGTCGTGCGCCAGCACATGCTTTTCCTTGGAAATCAGGAATTCGTTGGCGATGCCGTCCACATCGGTGATCACCAGGCGCTGCTTGCCCTTGGTGTCCTTGCCGAATGAAACCGTGCCGGTGCATTCGGCCAGCATGCCCGCATCCTTGGGCACGCGCGCTTCGAACAGCTCGGCCACGCGCGGCAAACCGCCGGTAATGTCGCGCGTCTTGCTGCTTTCCTGAGGGATACGCGCCAGCACGTCACCCACGCCGACATGCTGGCCGTCTTCAACGGTGATGATGGAACCGGTCTGCAAGGTCACGCTGACCGACGTTTCGGTGCCCGCCAATTTGACTTCCTTACCCGCATCGTCGATCAGGCGCACCATCGGGCGCAATGCGGTTTTGCTTTGTGTTCCTGCACGCTGCTTCGGATCGATCACTACCAGCGTAGACAGCCCCGTCACATCGTCGATCTGCTTGGCGACCGTCACACCCTCTTCAACATTCTGGAAGCTCACCCTGCCGGAATACTCGGTAACGATCGGACGGGTATGCGGATCCCAGGTCGCCAATACCACACCGGCGCGTACCGGACCGCCCTGCTTGACAGTCAGTGTCGCACCGTAAGGCACTTTGTGGCGCTCGCGCTCGCGACCATGGTCGTCGGCGATAATCACCTCGGCACTGCGCGCCACGACGATCAATTCGCCGCGCACCGTGGTCACCACACGCATGTTCGGGCTGTACTTCAGCACGCCGTTGGACTTGCTTTCCACCTGGCTCGCCACCACGGTACGCGAAGCCGCGCCGCCGATGTGGAAAGTACGCATGGTCAACTGCGTTCCCGGTTCGCCGATGGACTGGGC
Source organism: Nitrosomonadales bacterium (assembly GCA_016218475.1). Classification (GTDB taxonomy): domain Bacteria; phylum Pseudomonadota; class Gammaproteobacteria; order Burkholderiales; family Gallionellaceae; genus Gallionella. Next base: position 4,939 of record JACREB010000209.1, read on the forward strand.
GGCAATCACGCCCACCGCCTCGCCCACGTTGATCATGCCGCCGCGACCCAAGTCGCGGCCATAGCACTTGGCGCACAGACCGAAGCGGGTTTCGCAATTCAGCGGGGTGCGCACGCGCACCTCGTCGATACCCAAAGCCTCGATGCGTTCCACGGCAGTCTCATCCAGCAACACGCCCGCCTCGTATAGCGTTCCGGCGGTATCGGGGTTGACCACATCGGCACTGACCACACGGCCGAGAATGCGCTCGCGCAACGCTTCGATGACCTCGCCGCCTTCGACGATGGCCTTCATCGCGGTGCCGTTGTCCGTGCCGCAATCGTCTTCGATCACCACCAGATCCTGCGTGACATCCACCAGACGGCGCGTCAGATAGCCCGAGTTCGCGGTCTTCAACGCCGTGTCGGCCAAACCCTTGCGGGCGCCGTGCGTGGAGATGAAGTACTGCAACATGTTCAGCCCCTCGCGGAAATTCGCGGTGATCGGGGTCTCGATGATCGAACCGTCCGGCTTGGCCATCAGGCCGCGCATTCCGGCCAACTGGCGGATCTGCGCGGCAGAGCCGCGCGCGCCCGAGTCGGCCATCATGTAGATGGAATTGAACGACTCCTGCATCGCCGGCTTGCCCTTTTCCATGCGCGGCTGGCCGGTAACACGGTCGATCACCGGCTCGCTGCCCAACTGCTCCATCATGGCCTTGGCCACGATGTCGCCGGTGCGCCCCCAGATATCCACCACCTTGTTGTAGCGTTCGCCGTCGGTCACCAGACCGGAGGTGTACTGGGTATGAATTTCATGCACCTCTTTTTCGGCGACGCCGATCAGCTCGTTCTTTTGCGGCGGCATCAGCATGTCGTCCACACAAATAGAAATACCGGCGCGTGTCGCATAGGTAAAGCCGGTGTACATCAGCTTGTCCGCCATGATCACGGTGTCGCGCAGGCCACACTGGCGGAAGCTGGCGTTGATCAGCCGCGAAATTTCCTTCTTCTTGAGCGTCTTGTTGATCAGCGCGAATGGCAGGCCGCTCGGCAATACTTCAGACAACAAGGCGCGACCCACGGTAGTTTCGTAGCGAACCAACTCGGAAGACAGAGGTCTGCCCTCTGTCCTCTGTCCTCTGTCTTCTGACAAGCGCACCACCACCTTGGCTTGTAACGCGACTTCGCGCGTTTCGTAAGCGCGCGATACTTCGGCAATGTTGGCAAACATCGAACCTTCGCCCAGCGCGCCGACTTTCTCGCGAGTCATGTAATACAGCCCCAGCACGATGTCTTGCGACGGTACGATGATCGGTTCGCCGTTTGCCGGCGACAGCACGTTGTTGGATGCCAGCATCAGGGTGCGCGCTTCCATTTGCGCTTCCAGCGACAGCGGCACATGTACCGCCATCTGGTCGCCGTCGAAGTCGGCGTTGAACGCCGAACAGACCAGCGGATGCAACTGGATCGCCTTGCCTTCGATCAGGATAGGTTCGAACGCCTGGATACCCAGGCGGTGCAGGGTAGGCGCACGGTTCAGCAGCACCGGATGCTCGCGGATCACTTCTTCGAGGATATCCCACACGATCGGTTCTTCGGCCTCCACCATGCGCTTGCTGGCCTTGATGGTGGTCGCCAGACCCATCGCTTCGAGCCTGCTGAAAATGAACGGCTTGAACAATTCCAGCGCCATTTTTTTCGGCAGACCACACTGGTGCAATTTCAACTGCGGCCCCACCACGATCACGGAACGACCGGAGTAATCGACGCGCTTGCCCAGCAGATTCTGGCGGAAGCGACCGCTCTTGCCCTTGATCATGTCGGCCAGCGATTTCAGCTGGCGCTTGTTCGCTCCGGTCATCGCCTTGCCGCGACGGCCATTGTCCAGCAACGAATCCACCGCCTCCTGCAACATGCGTTTCTCGTTGCGCACGATGATGTCCGGCGCCTTCAATTCGAGCAGGCGGCGCAGGCGGTTGTTGCGGTTGATCACACGGCGGTACAAATCGTTCAGATCGGAAGTCGCGAAACGCCCGCCGTCCAGCGGAACCAGCGGGCGCAGTTCCGGCGGCAGCACCGGCAACACTTCAAGCACCATCCATTGCGGCTTGATGCCGGAAGCATTGAACGCCTCCAGCACTTTCAGGCGCTTGGCGTATTTCTTTATCTTGGTTTCCGAACCTGTCGCAGCCAAATCGGCGCGTATGGTTTCGATTTCGCTGGTTACATCAAGGCTGCTCAGCAACGCGCGCACGCCTTCCGCGCCCATCATCGCGGTGAATTCATCGCCGTATTCTTCGGTCTTGGCGAGGTAGTCATCTTCCGACAGCAACTGGCCGCGGTTCAGCGGTGTCATGCCTGGTTCAGTCACCACATAGGCCTCGAAATACAGCACGCGCTCGATGTCGCGCAGGGTCATGTCCAGCACCATGCCGAGGCGCGAAGGCAGCGACTTCAGGAACCAGATATGCGCCACCGGGCTGGCCAGTTCGATGTGCCCCATGCGCTCGCGGCGCACCTTGGACAACGTCACTTCCACGCCGCACTTTTCGCAAATTACACCGCGATGCTTCAGGCGCTTGTACTTGCCGCACAAACACTCATAATCCTTTACCGGCCCGAAAATCTTGGCGCAAAACAACCCGTCGCGCTCCGGCTTGAAGGTGCGGTAGTTGATGGTTTCCGGCTTCTTGACTTCGCCGTATGACCAGGAGCGGATTTTTTCCGGCGATGCGAGACCGATCTTGATCGCATCGAATTCTTCTTTTTGCGTAACCTGCTTGAACAAATCCAGCAATGATTTCATGTGTTGCTCCTATTCAGAAAACAGAGGACTGAGGACAGAGGACAGAATGTTGTGTGGCTTCGCCACGTATTATCAGAAATACACTGCGCAGCAGACGACATTCTGTCCTCTGTCAGCGAAGCGTCTGTCTTCTGTCATCTGATTAGTGCCTTACCAAATCCATATCGATCGCCAGGGAACGGATTTCCTTGATGACCACGTTGAATGATTCCGGCATTCCGGCATCGATCTTGTGGTCGCCCTTGACGATGTTTTCATAAACCTTGGTGCGTCCCGTCACGTCGTCCGATTTGACGGTCAGCATTTCCTGCAGGGTATACGACGCGCCATATGCTTCCAGCGCCCACACTTCCATTTCGCCGAACCTCTGTCCGCCGAACTGCGCCTTGCCGCCCAACGGCTGCTGCGTCACCAGGCTATATGGGCCGGTGGAACGCGCGTGCATCTTATCGTCCACCAGATGGTGCAGTTTCAGGATGTGCTTGTAGCCGACCGTCACCGGGCGGTCGAAGGCCTCACCGGTGCGTCCGTCGTATAGCGTGGTCTGGCTGGACATCGGCAAATCGGCCAATTCCAGCATGTACTTGATTTCCTCTTCGCTGGCGCCGTCGAATACCGGTGTCGCGAATGGCACGCCTTTTTTCAGGTTGCGGCACAGATCGATAATTTCGTCGTCGCCGAACGCATCCAGATCCACGGTTTGCCCGTTGTGGTGGTTGTATATCCTGTTGAGAAATTTGCGCACATCCGCAATCCTGGCGCCGGTTTGCAGCATCTCGTCTATCTTCTTGCCCAAACCCTTGGCTGCCCAGCCCAGGTGCGTTTCGAGAATCTGGCCGATGTTCATCCGCGACGGCACACCGAGCGGATTCAGCACCACGTCCACCGGCGTGCCATCGGCCATATGCGGCATATCTTCCACCGGCACGATGCGCGATACCACGCCCTTGTTGCCGTGACGGCCGGCCATCTTGTCGCCCGGCTGCAAACGGCGTTTCACCGCAACGTACACCTTCACCATTTTCTGCACGCCGGCTTGCAACTCGTCGCCCTGGGTCAGCTTCTTTTTCTTCAGATCGAACGCGGCATCGAATTCGATGCGGTTTTGCGCCAAGCCTTCCTTGACCTGCTCCATCTGGGCGGCCACTTCGTCATCGGCCACGCGGATATCGAACCACTGGTGATGTTCGATGCTGTGCAAATATTCCTTGCTCAGCTTGGCGCCCTTGGCCAGTTTCTTCGGCCCGCCGTTGGCCGCTTTGTTATGCAACAGTTTTCCCATGCGCGCGAACACGTCGGCTTCCACGATGCGCATCTGATCCGCCAAATCCTTCTTGTAGCGGTTCAGTTCGTCATCGATGATCTGCTGCGCGCGCTTGTCGCGCTGCAGGCCTTCGCGGGTAAACACCTGTACATCGATCACCGTTCCCGAGCTGCCGGTCGGCACACGCAAACTGGTATCTTTCACGTCCGAGGCCTTTTCGCCGAAGATCGCGCGCAGCAGTTTTTCTTCCGGGGTCAGTTGTGTCTCCCCCTTCGGCGTCACCTTGCCGACCAGCACGTCGCCCACCGCGACTTCCGCGCCGATATGCACGATGCCGCATTCATCCAGGCGCGCCAGTTGCGCTTCGGCCAGGTTCGGGATATCGCGGGTAATTTCTTCCGGGCCGAGCTTGGTGTCGCGCGCCGCAACGGTCAGTTCTTCGATATGAATGGAAGTGAAGCGGTCTTGAGCCAAAACCCGCTCCGAAATCAGGATCGAGTCCTCATAGTTGTAGCCGTTCCATGGCATGAACGCGACCAGCATATTCTGGCCGAGAGCCAGTTCACCCATGTCGGTGGAAGCGCCATCGGCCACCACGTCACCGCGCCCAATCACGTCGCCCACCTTGACCAGCGGGCGCTGGTTGATGTTGGTGTTCTGGTTGGAACGGGTATATTTTGTCAGGTTGTAAATGTCCACACCGACTTCGCCTGCAGTGGTTTCGTTGTCGTTGACGCGCACCACAATACGGCTCGCGTCCACGTAATCAACCCGGCCGCCACGCCAGGCCTGTACGGTCGTACCGGAGTCGACTGCCACGGTGCGCTCGATACCGGTGCCCACCAGCGGTTTTTCCGCACGCAAACAAGGCACCGCCTGGCGTTGCATATTGGCGCCCATCAAGGCGCGGTTTGCGTCGTCATGCTCGAGGAACGGGATCAGCGAGGCCGCGACCGACACCACCTGCGAGGGCGACACGTCCATATACTCCAGCTTGTCCGGTTCGGACAGGACGAATTCGTTGCGGTGGCGCGCCGACACGATGTCATTGGTGAAGTGCCCCCTCTTGTCCAGCTCGGCATTCGCCTGCGCGATAGTGAACTTGCCTTCTTCGATTGCCGACAAATAATCGACCTCATCGGACACCTTGCCCTTGGATACCCTGCGGTACGGCGTTTCGATGAAACCGTATTCGTTGGTGCGCGCATACAGCGCCAGCGAGTTGATCAGGCCGATGTTCGGACCTTCCGGCGTTTCGATCGGGCATACGCGCCCATAGTGGGTGGGGTGTACGTCGCGCACTTCGAAGCCGGCGCGTTCGCGCGTCAAGCCGCCCGGGCCCAGCGCGGAAATACGCCGCTTGTGGGTGATTTCTGACAACGGGTTGGTTTGGTCCATGAACTGCGACAACTGGCTGGAGCCGAAGAATTCCTTGACCGCAGCCGAGATCGGCTTGGCATTGATCAGGTCATGCGGCATCAGGTTGTCGGTTTCGGCCTGGCCGAGGCGTTCCTTGACGGCGCGCTCCACGCGCGCCAGGCCGGCGCGGAACTGGTTTTCGGCCAGCTCGCCCACGGCGCGCACGCGACGGTTGCCGAGATGGTCGATGTCATCGATCTCGCCGCGGCCATTGCGCAACTCGACCAGAATCTTCACTACTTCGACAATATCTTCGTTGGACAGTATCGACGCGCCGGTCAGCTCGTTGCGGCCGACGCGGCGGTTGAATTTCATGCGACCGACCGTGGACAGGTCATAGCGTTCTTCGCTGAAGAACAAACCGTTGAACAAACCCTCGACAGCATCTCCCGTGGGCGGCTCGCCGGGACGCATCATGCGGTATATCGCCACGCGCGCCGTCCATTGATCGGTGGTTTCGTCGGTGCGCAGCGTTTGCGAAATAAACGCGCCGTGATCCAGGTCATTGGTGTACAGCGTATAAATTTTATTGATACCGGCGGCTTGCAGGCTATGCAACAGTGCCTCGGTGATTTCGTCATTGGCTTTGGCGATGATTTCGCCGCTATCCTTGTCCACGATGTCGTTTGCAATCACACGGCCCGCCAGGAATTCTTCCGTGACGGCCAGTTTGTCGATACCCGCCTCGTGCATTTCGCGGATATGGCGCACGGTGATGCGCTTATCCTTGGCCACGATGATCTTGCCGGATTTGCTCGTAATATCGAAACGGGCCACTTCGCCGCGCAAGCGCTCGGGGACGACCTCGAACTGCACACCTTTTTTGCCCAGATGAAACGTATCGAATTCGAAAAACATCTTGAGCATGTCTTCGTTGCTGTAACCGAGCGAGCGCAACAGGATGGTCACCGGCATCTTGCGGCGGCGATCGATACGGAAATACACGTAGTCCTTCGCGTCGAATTCAAAGTCCAGCCAGGAGCCGCGATAGGGAATGATGCGCGCCGAGAACAGCAACTTGCCGGACGAGTGCGTCTTGCCGCGGTCATGCTCGAAGAACACGCCGGGCGAGCGGTGCAACTGGGACACGATGACGCGCTCGGTACCGTTGATCACGAACGAACCGGTGTTGGTCATCAGGGGAATTTCACCCATGTACACTTCCTGCTCTTTCACTTCCTTGACCGTGGGCTTGGACGCTTCCTTGTCCATGATGGTCAGGCGCACGCGGGCGCGCAACGGTGATGCGTAAGTCAAGCCGCGCTGCTGGCATTCCTTTACGTCAAACGGAGGCATCCCCAACTGGTAGCTGACAAAGTCGAGGCGCGCATTTTTGGAATGGCTCTGGATCGGGAAGATGCCGTTGAAGGCAGCCTGCAAACCCTCATTCTTGCGTTGTTCCGGTGGAGTGTAAGCCTGCAAAAATGCGGCAAAAGATTCCAATTGTGTGGACAGCAGGAAGGGAACCGCCAACGCGCCGACCCGTTTGGCAAAACTTTTACGGATGCGTTTTTTTTCGGTAAAAGAGTAGCTCATATAATCTCCACAATAGAAGGAAAACGAAGCTTCAGAGCATGCATAGCCTTCAGGTTACGCATGAACGAAAAAGGCAGCGCCCAGAAAATATTTTAACTTCCTGACCGCTGGCTTCTTAAAGCGGCAAAAGGCTGACGGTAAGCCGCCAGCCTTTCTTCAACATACAGCCTTATTTGATTTCAGCCGCTGCGCCGGCATCAATCAGTTGCTTCAGGATTGCGTCAGCATCAGCCTTGGACACGCCTTCCTTGACTGGTTTCGGCGCGCCATCCACCAGATCCTTGGCTTCCTTCAGGCCAAGGCCGGTAATGGTGCGAACCACCTTGATTGTATTTACCTTGTTATCACCGGCCGCCTTCAGGATCACGCTGAACTCGGTCTGCTCGGCGGCAGCAGCGGCACCGGCAGCAGCTCCGCCGCCAGCAGCCGGAGCAGCCATCGAGGCGGCGGAAACACCGAACTTCTCTTCAATCGCCTTCACCAGTTCATTGAGTTCCAGCACGGACATTTTGTCCAGAGCTGCCATAAATGCGTCTTTATCGAATGCCATTTTGTTTTCCTAACTTTAAATAATTAATCGGATCAAGCAGCAACAGGTTCTTTTTTCCCGGCAACCGCGCCGAGCGCGCGAGCCAGGCAAGAGATTGGCGACTGCAGCAAACCGCACAGTTGGGCCATCAGGACTTCCTTCGGCGGGACGGAAGCCAATGCATTCACGCCTGCGGCATCCAGCATCTTGCCGTTGTATGAGCCTGCCTTCACCACCAGCTTGTCGTTCGTCTTGGCGAATTCATGCACTACCTTGGCGGCAGCAACAGCGTCCGCGCTGATGCTGTACATCAGCGGCCCCACCATCTTGTCAGCCAATGACTCGAACGGGGTACCTTGCACCGCGCGGCGTGCCAGCGTGTTCTTCAACACGTGAAAATACACCCCCGACTTGCGTGCATCGGCACGCAGCCTGGTGATGTCGCCGACCTGGATGCCGCGATACTCCGCCAAAACGATGGTCTGTGCCTGTGCAACCCGCGCACTGACTTCCGCGACCACTGCCTGTTTTTCTTGCAGATTGAGACTCAAGCTAACCTCCATTTTCCGGAATGCGCTTACGGGAGCCTCTAAAAATCCATATTTCATCCCAACTACTGCGTTGCGCTAAAAATTTCTTGCTTATATATAAATATATACAGCGCTGCGAAATTTTTATCGCGCCTTGTATTTGGGCGAACTATAAATTTTTAGAGGCTCCCTATACACACATTTCATCGTTACAACAGCGACCTTGAGCCAGGAAAACAACTCCTGCTCGCGGGCACACCATCTACGGGGGGATCAGGGATCATGGATCAGGTGTCAGGAATCAGGTGTCAGCAACACCCGAAACCAAATCCCAATCCCGTCCCTTCAATTAAGTCTGAAACCTGAAATCTGATACCTGATTCCTGATTCCTGAACCCCACCGGTCTTGGATGCTGCATACACGCCAGCGGTCCAAAAACAAATGCCGGCGAGACATCATCTCGCCAGCAAATCCA
>JACREB010000210.1 GCA_016218475.1 Nitrosomonadales bacterium
AGCGGGTCAAGCAGGGATGGGCGGCTTGCCGTTGCCGCCCAACTCGCAAAAAGCGGAGTTTACATGTAGTAAATGAGCATTTTGAGCCTGATTTTAACGCCGCAATGCGCCCTTCAGCGCTTTGTGACACAGTAAGAATAGAGGTTCCCTTTACTGGATCTCGATCAGTGTTTCGTCCGGCGCCACGCTGTCGCCCTTTTTGACATGGACGCTGATCACGACGCCGCTCATGGGCGCCTGGATTTCGTTTTCCATCTTCATGGCTTCGATGACCAGTACGCCATCACCCGCCTCGACTTTATCCCCCACCTCGACCTTGACATCCACGATGGTGCCGGGCATTGCGGTCGCAATGCAGCCCTGGTGGAACGGGCGCGGGCGACCTGTTCCCGACGCGGGGGCAACGGGTTTTTTCTTGCCGTTGCTCTTTCCGTCGGATACCTCGATTTCATTCAGTATCTCGACCACGACTTCTTCCGAGACGCCATCGACGGAAACATAGAACGGCCGCTGCGCTTCTCCGCGGTGCCCGCTGCCGGTAAGTTTGATATGGAAGGTTTCGCCATGCAGCGTCACCTTGAATTCGTTGGGCGCGTAACGCTCGGATAAGACGGTGGCCGCCTCCTTGGACAGCAATGGTTCAGGCTTGAGCGTGTTGGCGTTGCGCTCCTGCAAAAAGGTTTTTGCGATATCCGGGAACATGGCATAAGTGAGGACATCTTCCTCGCCCTTGGCCAGATTCTCGCACTCGATCTTGAGTTTGCCCATCTCGTCTTCGAGCAGGTCCGCCGGGCGGCAGGTCACGGCTTGCGCATTGCCGACCGCAAGTTTTTTAACTTCTTCATTGACCTTGCCCGGCGCTTTTCCGTAGAGGCCGAGCAGGTAGTTTTTGACCTCGTTGGTGACCGATTTGTAGCGTGCGCCGGTCAGCACGTTCAGCACGGCCTGCGTGCCGACAATCTGCGAAGTTGGCGTAACCAGTGGCGGGTAGCCCAGGTCTTCTCGCACGCGCGGGATTTCCGCGAGCACTTCGTTCATGCGGTTGAGCGCGCCCGATTCCTTGAGCTGGTTGGACATGTTGGAAATCATGCCTCCAGGGACATGGTTGACCAACACGCGCGTATCCACGCCGGTGAAGGCGCTCTCGTACTGCCAGTACTTCTGGCGCACCTCGTAGAAATAGGCGGTCAATTCCTGCAATGCGGCCAGGTCGAGGCCGGTGTCGTATGGAGTGCCTTGCAGCGCGGCGACGATGCTCTCGGTCGAGGAATGGCTGGCGCCTTCGCCGAACGAAGAGTTGCAGGTATCCAGTATGGTGGCGCCCGCTTCCACGGCCTTGAGAAAACACATCGAAGACAAGCCGGAGGTGGAATGGCTGTGCAGGTGGATCGGCAGGCTGACGGCGGCGCGCATCGCCTTTACCAGTTCGGTGGTTGCATAAGGGGTAAGCAAGCCGGCCATGTCCTTGATGCAAACAGTATCGCAGCCCATGGCTTCCAGTTCGCGGGCCAGTTCGACAAACTGGGGAATGCCATGCACCGGGCTGGTGGTATAGCTGATACAGCCTTCGGCATGTTTGCCGGATTTTTTTACCGCTTCGACGGAGACGCGCATATTGCGCAGGTCGTTCATCGCATCAAAAATACGGAACACGTCGATGCCGTTGTCCGCGGATTTGCCGACAAATGCGCGCACCACATCATCGGGGTAATGGCGGTAGCCGAGCAGGTTCTGGCCGCGCAGCAGCATCTGGATGCGGCTGTTGGGCAATGCCTTGCGCAGTTTCTTGAGGCGCTCCCACGGGTCTTCTTTCAGGAAGCGCACGCAGGCGTCGAAGGTCGCGCCTCCCCATGCTTCCAGCGACCAGAAGCCGATGCTGTCGAGCTTGTGGCAGATGGGCAGCATGTCGTCGGTGCGCATGCGCGTCGCGATTATGGATTGATGGCCGTCGCGCAGAACCAGTTCTGAAATTAGGGTTTTTGCCATGTTGTTAGCTTAAGTGTCGGGTTGAAATTAACGGGTATGGCAATGATGCCATCCCAAGCAAAATGAAACAAAAACAAATCCCCCTCCGCTTCGCTCCTCCCCCTTTTGCAAAGGGGGAGTTTTCCCCACTTTGTAAAAGGGGGGTTAGGTGGGATTTTCGAAATTGCTTCACGTTATATTCCTTCGTGTGCCGCGATTACGGCAGAAATAACTGCCGCCCTCAGCTCCGGCGGAATTTTGGTGGTGTAATCGATCAGCTCAGGGTGAGATTCCACAAACCCGGTGTTGAAGTCCGCATTCCTGAAATCTGGGTGCTTCAATATTTCCTGATAATACGGTATGGTGGTCTTGACGCCATAGATCGCCATGTCGTTGAGCGCCCGGCGACCGCGCTCGACAACCCCTTCCCAGGTGAGCGCCCAAACGGTGAGCTTGGCGCACATGGAGTCGAAATAAGGCGGTATCTCATAGTCGCTGTACATGGCGGCATCGATGCGCACACCGGGGCCGCCCGGCGCATAGTAACGGGTAATCTTGCCAAAGCTCGGCAGGAAGCCATTCTTTGGGTCTTCGGCATTGATGCGAAACTCGATGGCATAGCCGCGAAATCTCACGTCTTCCTGCTTGTATTGCAGATCGAGGCCATCGGCGATGCGGATCTGCTCCTGCACGATGTCGATGCCGGTGATGGTTTCCGTCACGGTATGCTCGACCTGGATGCGGGTGTTCATTTCCATGAAATAGAAATTGTTGTCCTGGTCGAGCAGGAATTCGATGGTGCCCGCGTTTTCATAGCCCACGGCACGGGCGGCCTTGACCCCCAGGCTGCCGATGTATTCGCGCTGCGCCCCGGTGATCTGCGGCGAGGGGGCAATCTCGATCAGCTTCTGGTTGCGGCGCTGGATGGAGCAGTCGCGCTCGAACAGATGAATTATGTTTCCATGGCTGTCGCCCAGCACCTGCACCTCGATGTGCCGGGGGTTGACCACACATTTTTCCAGGAAGACTTCCGGCTTGCCAAAAGCCTTGCTCGCTTCCGAAATCACACGCTCATAATTGCCGATCAGGTCTTTATCGTTGTCGCAGCGGCGTATGCCGCGCCCGCCGCCGCCATTGGTGGCCTTGAGCATGACGGGGTAGCCGATTTTATTTGCCAGCTCGCGCGCCTCTTCAACATCGGCGAGGTTGCCATCGCTGCCCGGCACACAAGGAATGCCGGCGGCCAGCATCGCATTGCGCGCCTGGACTTTGTCGCCCATCTGGCGGATGACATCCGCATCCGGGCCGATGAACTTGATGTCGCGGCGTGCGCAAATTTCCGCCAGCTCAGGATTTTCCGAAAGGAAACCATAGCCCGGATGCAGCGCATCGCACCCCGAGGTAACCGCTATGTTGACGATATTGTGCGCGTTGAGATAACCGGAGACCGGCTCGGAGCCGATGTGGTAAGCCTCGTCCGCTTTTTTTACATGCAGCGCGTGGCGGTCGGCATCCGTGTAGATGGCAACCGATTTGATGCCCATTTCCGAACAGGCGCGCACAATGCGCACGGCAATCTCGCCGCGGTTTGCAACGAGTATTTTTTTAATCACGAATTGTCCTGAATCCGGCTGAATGGCGGTTGAGTTGCATATTTTTTGCGGGTCGCCGTTTGAAGTTAGGTTCCGGTATTATAGCGGCATCGCCCCGCTGTACCAATCCCAAAACCCGTGACACAAACCTGACTGCTGCTTGGCTTGACCACCATTATGCCAGCCCGATATCGCACGCCACTTTGCCCAGAGCTTCGTCGTTGGTGATCAGGCGTGCGCCGTGTTGTTCGGCCAAAGCCAGATACAGGGCATCGTAAACGCTTAAGTTATGCACCTCGGCCAAGCCACAGGCCGGCAAAAGCAAAATCCCATGTTCACAAAGACGGATCGGCAGTGAATCAATCGCTTGAAGAAGCTCGCGTAGCTCCTGCGGCGACAACTCACCCCGCCGCCGCTTGCGGAGCAATACGTTAGCCGCTTCCGCCAATAACAGATGCGGCGCCAATACCATATCCGCGCCGCTTGCAGCCCGATTAAATACAGCCTCAATCTCAGGATGTATCGGGCCATCGGGTACAAACAGGCGGATCAGGGCAGAGGTGTCGATCACCCACATCATCTTGCGCGATCCTGCCGCACATCCTCCACCGTATCGCCCAGATTGCGCCCTGCCAGCCGCATCCGCCACGCTCGGGCCGCAGCCAAGCCGGGGCTGGCGGCCAACCTGGCTTCCCGCTCGATCATGCAGCGCACCTGCTCTTGCATGCTGCGGTGGTTGGCTGTTGCCATCGCCTTCAGAGCTTCATACACATCATCCGGCAGATTGCGAATACTCAATGCTTTCATGATGTTCTCCGTGCTATCAAATTGCAGCCGTTATTATGATAGCACATTGCCTGCTTAGTCAAGCTCTGATCGAGCCCGTAAGCCTTGCGCGGAACAATCCGCTCAACAGGCAAAGCGACCAAACACGGTATGATGAAAATGCATGGATACCCCCTGCCTATCGGCTGATAGTTTGCAAGGGTGCAATCAACCGGCGGATCATCCAGCACCGCGCCTTTCCGTTCTCAAATCAAGAGTATATGGCCTTCGTTAGCCATGTTGACAGTAGAATTAGCTGGCGACAATCAAGGGAATGCTTCGCCCCATCCAATCCAGATCGAGCGACGCCGCGGTTTGATGTCGAGCCGTTCTTCTTTCGACTCGAAGCGCAGAATAGGCGAAAATAAAGGGCCGTCGGAAGCGATTTGCCAGCGCGCATTTGTTGGCCAGACAGCTCCTTTTTTTGGATTGCCGACGATGAGCTTCTGTGGTATGCCGCGTAATCCCGGCATGACGGATGCGGTATCACTTGAGAGGCTGAGCGCAAAATTTGCGTTGGGCAGGTAAGGAAATAGCCAGCCGGTATCAGATCGCGCCTGCCGGATTATTAATATATCCCGATCGGGCGCAAATAAACCATCCTCAGGTTGTGCTGTATATGCCGCAATAGCCTCGACTTTTGCAGCCCCGGCTTCCATTACCGGCCTCGCGTTTTTCTCTGCTGCCACTGGCACATTTTTTTTGGCTTTTGGCCTCGCATCATCACGCGACAGTTTTTCTTGTGTCTCGCCCCAAATTTGTTCCCTGTCATCTGCTCCGGAGTTCAGCGTATGCTTTTGCACATCCTGTTTAGCCTCAACAAGGCGTAATGCATGCATGCTCGCATCTGCATCTGCAGCATTACCCCGCAAAATAATCAACAGGCTGCTACCGTCGATCCTGATGTTGTATGGAACCGATTGATTAAGATAAATCACGAAGCGTGTGCGCCCATCAGCACGGACAATATTGGCGCTACGCAGCCCCACTTCGGTGAAATCCAGAGCGGACTCACCCAGCTCGCTTACAGTATCGTGGAATTCAAGCACGATACGCGGTGAGGCGCCGATAATAAATTCGGTATCCGGCAAACTGGCCGGCGGGTGAGCCAATCCAACCTTGATGACTGTGGTTCCGTTACCGATATAACCAGCATTCAGCGCGGTAATGCTGTTCCGCGCATATACGCCGCTTGCGGCAGACAGCAACACGGAAAACACCCATCCCGCCGAAACTGAAAATTTCAAATTGTGCATGATGCCAAGATAACAGCTTGAATGGCAATGAAAAACGCAGAACAGCACGGACAAACCGGGTTATTTTAGGAAACCTCAAACTCCCGGCAGTAGCCACAAGGGTGCCTCTAAAAATTCACATTTTAGCTCCGGCATAACCTGGAGGTTAGCCTCACAGCAACTTCGTTGCATCCCAACTGCTGCGTTGCGGAAAAAATTCCTGCTTACATACATATGCGGCGCTGCAAAATTTTCCACGCGCCTTGCGTTTGGGCAAACTCCAAATTTTTAGAGGCGCCCACGAGATAAATATTCAATGAATCAAACCAGCGGCAATTCCCCGTTGCTCATGCCGATGGCGGCGACTTCGCCCAGCGCCTTGAGGAATTGCGGCTGTTCATGCAGCGCGGCCAGCGAATCGGGATGCGCCTTGCCGCGCATTTGCGCGAGGCGCGCCTTGCTGGTGGCGGGCATTTCGTAATGCAGCCCTTGCAGCAATTCGTCCACCGATTCCGGCTTGTTGCACACCAGCACCATGTCGCATCCGGCGTTCAGCGCAGCCTCGGCGCGCTGCACGATGCCGCCCGCGACAACGGCTCCTTCCATGCTCAGGTCGTCGCTGAAGATGCAACCGTCGAAACCCAGTTCGCCGCGCAGAACATTCTTCAGCCAGACCGGCGAGAAGCCCGCCGGACGGCTGTCCACCTTCGGGTATATGACATGCGCGGGCATCACGGCGGTCAGGCCGAAATTCACCATCTGCCGGAACGGGATCAAGTCACACAGTTCGATGTCGGTGTAGCCGCGCTCGTCCACAGGAATCTCGAGGTGCGAGTCGGCCTGCACGTATCCGTGCCCGGGGAAATGCTTGCCGACCGTGTGCATCCCGCCCTGCCGCAATCCCACCAGCAGGCTGTGCGCCAGCTCGGCAATCGCCTGAGGCTCGCTGTGAAACGCGCGGTCGCCGATCACGCCGCTCTGCCCGTAATCCACGTCCAGCACCGGCGTAAAACTGAAATCCACGCCGCAGGCGCGCAGTTCCGCCGCCAGCACATAGCCGACCTGCTGCGCCAGATGGCGCGCGCGATGCGGATGCGCATCCCATATCTTGCCGAGCTCGCGCATTGCGGGAATCTTCGTGAAACCGTCGCGGAAGCGCTGCACCCGCCCGCCCTCGTGATCCACCGAGATCAACAGCGGCGGCGCGCGCAGCGCGCGGATCGCCGTGGTCAACCCGATCAACTGTCCGGGCGATTCATAGTTGCGCGCAAACAGGATCACCCCGCCGACCAGCGGATGCCGCAGCCGCGCCTCGTCCTCCGCGGTCAGTTGCTTCCCCAGCACATCCAGCATCACCGGCCCCAAGCCCATATCTGCTCCTGATTGGTTGAATCTTAAGTGGGGCGGATTATAAGGTAAGGCAACATCGCCGGGGGTAGGCTGCGTAGGTTGGGCAAAGCCTGTCCTGAGCTAGTCGAAAGGCGAAGCGTGCCCAACAAAAACAAGTCAACACCGCCGGGGGTAGCCCGGCAGCTAGTACCACTTTCTTTTGCTTCGCCAAAAAGAAAGTGACCAAAGAAAAGGCGACCCCGGTTTGCCGCCCCCTTCGGGGGTTCCCTCGCTCAACCGCAAGCAAGCGGGGCTGCGGAACTCGCACTACGTGCTCAGACAGTCCTCGCCTAAACCTCCGCCTGCTTGCGGCTGATCAAGGCGGCGCTCAGGGGGTGAAAATCGAAGAACCAAAAAGTAAAAAAGCATAGTGAGCTACGCTCACTATGCTTTGAAATCAAATGCGATGCTGACCCGTTAAATTGTCTCGTGGAGTGCAGGCACCTTATTCATCCGCCCTCATTCTTGTGGATTTGTTTGATATAGACTGATAGCATTCCTAGGGTTAAGTTAGATTGGGGTGGTTTTATGGCGAAAATATGTAAGGCTACTGTAGGCATACTTTTTGGGGAACGAATGTTTCGCTTATCCTCACTGTCTGGCGCTTTAACAGATGACCTACTTGCATTGCGCGGTAAATCAATAGCTTCCGATAGTTTCGAAACTATCGGACGGGATGCGCACAATTTCAACTTGCGTCTCTACAATGAAGATTCTGGGAGCTATTTGAATATCACCCTAGAAAGTATTACCTATACACGTGATTTTTATGATTCAGCAGCACATTTTGATTTCGATACTTTTCTCGATGACTTTCAAGCAATATGACAAGCTTTTGATGCTCGCCTTAAAGTCCCTGGTATCAAGCGTATTGGTTTTGTTACAGAGCAACGGTTTCATGCAGGAAGCAACTCAAATCAACTATTAGTGGATAAGCTAACTTCGCTTAAATCTAATGGCTTCCCAGCGAAATTTCATTTGTCATTTGAAGATCGAAAAAATGTTGGCGTCGGCGGCCTTCCTGACCCAGCAAAGGATGACTTCATAAATGTGATTCGCACTTACTACGATAGCTTGCTTGATGTCGAACATCCTGAGGCAGATTCAATAAATACCAATCTGGATGTCCAGAGGTATTACTCGCCCATTTTTAAGGGCGCACCGTTTGAAGAGATTACGAAATTAAAAAAAGAGTATGACAAGACTGCTTTGCGATTCACCGGCGACCTAAATAGTTTTGGAATAAGCGATGTCAAAGCTGCATAGACAAATGCAAACGCAGGGACATCGAACTCCATCTGCTGCAAAGACCGCTTCTGGCACAAGTTCAACGTATGGTGGTGTACCAGGATTATCCTCGAGTGCTACTAACGCAGGGCACGGTGACAGCCGGGATCTTGAAATTACAGCGGCACCGCCTGTAACAAATAACGATGCCAGAAATATTCCAATTACACTAGTACCATGTAACATTATTGCTTTCGTATTGTAACGCCTTGTGACATACTGGTGAAACCCTTAACAAAAGGAGGTCGCCATGTCACCGAGATACCGGGTAACGCTCACGGAGCAAGAGCGCAACGAACTTGAAGCAT
>JACREB010000211.1 GCA_016218475.1 Nitrosomonadales bacterium
CAGTTTAAGGAGAAATGAAATGAGCAAATTTTGTTTACAGTGCGATGACGGCACCAAATTAAAGTTGCAAACCAAAGATGTCACCGTCGAAGCGCGCGGTGAATCGTGCGTTGTTCCCAAAGTAACCGGTTGGCATTGCCCCGTGCGCGGTGACATTGAATTTACGGATAGCGACAGTTCGGATCGCGTATGGAAGGGCATCGAAGCGATGGGGGAAAAAGTTAAAGCGCGTGAGGCCGCGCTGCTGGCTCATGTCAGAAAGCGTTTGAAGCTAACCCAAAAGCAAGCGGCAGAATTGACCGGCGGCGGGCATAATGCGTTTAGCCGCTATGAGCGCGGCGAAGCGATGCCCATGCGTGCCGTCGTTAATTTTTCAAGATATTGGACAAGCACCCGGAGCTGGTTAAGGAGCTGGCTTGAGTCGTCTGCACATGGCTATCCTTTGCGTAAGTTTGAAAACGCCATGTGGATTGATAATATACTTGCAGCATTGATATCACGCGAGGAGTTAAGCCATGCAACGCACAATCATTAGCCTGGAACCCGAGGAACGAGACTGGCTTGCACACCGGGCGCAGGTGGAGCACGTTCCGCAAACGGAAGTGGTGCGTCGAGCTTTGCAACTTTATCGCAAAAAAGCGGAAACCCAAAAGACGGAAACCCGGGTGGCGCAATCCTTCGAGAAATTGGCGCGGCTCACCAGCGGCATTCGGCAGGGCGAGGATGGGCTTGTTGTGCAGCAACACCTGCGCGACGAGTGGGGTGGGCGTTGAGCGGCTACCTTCTGGATTCGGTCATCTTGATCGACCATTTCAACGGGCGCTCTGAGGCGACCCGATTTCTGTTGGAAAACCACGAGTCGGCGGCTATTTCCGTCATCACGCGAGCCGAAGTGCTGACCGGATTCGACCCCGTGGGCGAGGTGCAGGCAAAAGCTTTTCTCAACCTTTTTCCGCTCCATGCACTGACCGAAGAGGATGCCGACCTGGCCGCAAGCCTGCGCCGCGAACATCGCTGGAAATTGCCAGATGCCTTGCAGGCCGCCGTGGCAATCAACCACAATTTGACGTTAGCAACCCGCAACAGCAAGGACTTTGATCCGGCTCGCCATTCCTTCGTCGCTATTCCTTACCTGTTAAGCGTGAAGCAATCGTAAAGTGGTGGTGACGTGTATTCCTACTCAATTATTTATCGACTTACACCCGTTACGGTGTTCGCTTTTTGTCGGGCCAAAACTATTATGAAAATTATCTTTGCCGGAACGCCGCAATTCGCGGCCAGCGCGCTGGCCGCGCTGCTCGGGGAGCATCAGGTCGTTGCCGTGCTGACCCAGCCGGACCGGCCCGCCGGTCGCGGTATGCAGCTTGCCGCCAGCCCGGTGAAACAGCTCGCCTTGCAGCACGGTTTGCAGGTATTGCAACCGGCCACGTTGAAAACTGAAGAGGCGCAACAGCCAATTGCTGCGCTGGATGCCGGCGTGATGGTAGTTGCCGCTTATGGTTTGATTTTGCCTGAGGCGGTGCTGCAAATGCCGCAGCACGGCTGCCTGAATATCCACGCATCTTTGCTGCCGCGCTGGCGCGGAGCCGCGCCGATCCCGCGCGCGATCCTGGCGGGCGACAGCGAGACAGGCATCACCGTCATGCAGATGGATGAAGGGCTGGATACCGGCGATATGCTGTTGCGCCGTGCTTGTCCGATCACACCTGACGACACGGCGCAGACTCTGCATGACAGGCTGGCGGAAATCGGCGCACAAAGCATCGTCGGGGCATTGCGCCTGTTGCAGGAACATCGCCTGACACCCGTCAGGCAGGACAATGACGCGGCTTGCTACGCGGCCAAGCTGCTCAAGAGCGAAGCGCAGATCGACTGGCGGCAGAATGCGTGGCAGATCGAACGCGCGGTGCGCGCCTATAATCCCTTTCCGGTATGCCATGCCGATTTCAACGGGGTGACGATAAAAATCTGGCAGGCTGCGCTGCTGGAAGGCGCGCAAGGCGAGCCGGGCAGGGTGCTGGCGGCGGACAAGCACGGTATCACGGTAGCTTGCGGCAAGGATGCGCTGCTTCTGGAAGTGTTGCAGCGTCCCGGCGGCAAGGCGCAACCGGTTGCGCAGTTCCTGCAGGCGATGCAGGTCAAGGCTGGCGACAGTTTTTTATTTTAAGCCAGGCGAGCAGAGAATATATGGGACAGTTTATTCGTTGGGCAAAGCGCAGCGTGCCCAACCTACGCATTTGTTTTTTTCTAAACTCATAAATGCACAACATTCAACTCGCCGCAGGCCAAATCATCCAGCAGGTAATCGTGGGCGGGCGCAACCTCAATCAGGTGCTGGAGGAGTCGCTGCGCAAAAAAGCGGTATGGGCTCCGGCGCCGTGCGCCGCCTTGCAGGATCTGAGCTATGGCACGTTGCGTTTTTACGGCCAGTTGCGCGCGCTGTTAGGCCTGTTGCTGCACAAGCCGATGCTGGACCAGCGTATCTATTACGTGCTGCTGGTAGCGCTGTACCAACTGCAATACAGCAAAGCCGCGCCTCATGCGGTGGTTGATCACGCGGTGCGCTCCACGCAACTGCTGAATGTGAAAGTGAGCGGCCTGGTGAACGCGATCCTGCGCAATTTCCTGCGCAGCCGGGCGGCTTTGCTGGAGCAGGCCGCGCTGAGCGCGGAAGGGAAATACAGCTATCCGCAATGGTGGATCGACGAGTTGCAAGCGCAGTACGGCGAGCTCGGCAGCGCGATTCTCGAAGCGGGCAACCAGCATCCGCCGATGACGTTGCGCGTCAACCGGCGGCGCGGCACGACGGCAGATTACCTTGCCCGGTTGGCGCAAAACGATTTGCCTGCCCGCCTGATCGAGGATGGTTTGATCGGGTTTGGTGCGCTGCAACTGGAGAAACCGGTCGCGGTAGACAAATTGCCGGGATTTTTTGACGGCATGGTTTCGGTGCAGGATGCGGGTGCGCAATACGCGGCACGGCTGCTGGATTTGCGCGACGGGATGCGTGTGCTGGATGCATGCGCCGCACCGGGCGGCAAGACGGCGCATATCCTGGAAAGCGCAGCCGTGAGGATGGTCGCGGTGGACAAGGACGAAAAACGCCTGCGGCGTGTGGCGGAAAATTTGCGGCGCCTGGGGTTGTCCGCACAACTTGTGCACGGCGACGCCGCCGAGCCCGAGAGGTGGTGGGATGGCGAGCCGTTCCAGCGTATCCTCGCCGATGTGCCCTGCTCGGCTTCAGGCGTGGTGCGCCGCCATCCCGACATCAAGTGGCTGCGGCGCAGCACGGATATTGCCGGTTTTGCCGCGCAACAGCTCAATATTATGCGGGTGTTGTGGCGGCTGCTGGCACAAGATGGTAAATTGCTCTACGCCACCTGCTCGGTTTTCAGGCAGGAAAACGGAGAGGTCATCGCGGCGTTTCTGGCGCAGCAGCCGGATGCGCGGCGATTGCCGATAAACTTGCCGGGTAGCAGTAACGGGCAAATACTGCCCGATAATCAGCATGACGGATTTTTCTATGCATTGCTGCAGAAACAGAGGACAGAGGACAGAGGACAGGCATCAGAGGACAGAGGACAGAGGACAGAGGACAGGCATCAGAGGACAGAGGACAGATGACAGAGGACAGGCATCAGAGGACAGAGGACAGAGGACAGATGACAGAGGACAGAGGACAGAGGACAGATGACAGATGACAGAAAAATCCCTGCTATATTTCAGCGCACCGGTCATGTGGCGCGGCTTGGCGCTGGCCTTTACAAATGCGTAATCCTTGCCGCCCTCTGTCTTCTGTCCTCTGTCCTCTGTCCTCTGGCCGCCGCCGAGGGCATTTCCATCAACAAGGCGGAGGCGCGCCAGGGCGAGGATGGCTACCAGCTTTCCGCCAGCTATAACATCAGCCTGACTTTGGCGGCGCAGGAGGCGTTGTCGCGCGGCATCCCGCTTTACTTTATCGGCGAGTTTTCATTGACGCGCTCGCGCTGGTATTGGCTCGATGAAGAAGTCTTTCAGGGCGAGCAGACTGTCAAGCTTTCCTACAATATGCTGACGCGGCAGTACCGCATCTCGCGCGGTACGCTATTCCAGAATTTTGCCAGCTTTGAAGATGCGATAAACATATTGGCCAGGCAAAACTCCGCAGCATTTCCCGCAGGGCTGATGAAAAAAGACAGCAGTTATATCGCCGCAGCACGCTTGCGGCTGGATGTCGCGCAATTGCCTAAGTTGCTCCAGGTGAACGCGATGGCGGGGAAGGATTGGGCGCTCAATTCGGACTGGTACCGATGGGTGGTGCAGTCTGCCGGAGCCAATGCGCGCGGCGAAGGCAAGGCAGAGTGACAGAATAGTGAAATATTTAAATTTCGTCAGCATCATCGTCGGCGGCACGCTGCTGTATCTGTTATCGAGCAGCAGCGTGAACACCGAGGTGTTTTCGGTCAACTATTACGGGCTGCTCGGGTTAACCGGCTTGCTGGCATTGAGCTTGATGGGTTTGGTCGGTTACCAGCTCACGCGCTTGCATGCCAAACTCAAGAACAATATTTTTGGCGCACGGCTCACGTTGCGGCTGGTGCTTTTCTTCACGTTGATCGCCGTTTTGCCGGGCTTGCTGATGTATGTGGTATCGGTAAATTTTCTGGGCAAGAGCATCGAGTCGTGGTTTGACGTGCGCGTCGAAAAGGCACTGGAGGGCGGCCTTAACCTGGGCAGAAGCGGCCTCGACAACAGCTTGAAAGAGCTTACCAAAAAGACCCAGTTCATCGCGCTGCTGATGGCGGAAAAGCACCCGGAAAATTATCAGCGCGCGCTGGATCAACTGGTGGATGAAAAGATGGCGCAGGAAGCGGCATTGTTCACCGGCACGGGTAAGGTGGTCGCATTTTCTTCCATCGGCAACGCGCTGTTGCCGGACATGCCGAGCGACGAAGTGTTCCGGCTGGCCATGGACAAGGGAGAGCATGCGGTGATCGACTCAGTGCCGAAAAAAGGGCTGACATTGCGCGCGCTGGTGAAGGTGAATTCCAATACGCAGGCCGGAGGGAGGTATGTGCTGCAATTCACGCAGCCGGTGCCGAAACAGATCGAGGCCGATGCCGAAACCGTGCAGGCGG
The DNA here is from genome assembly GCA_016218475.1 of Nitrosomonadales bacterium. GTDB lineage: Bacteria > Pseudomonadota > Gammaproteobacteria > Burkholderiales > Gallionellaceae > Gallionella. The sequence goes on from JACREB010000211.1 coordinate 5,118, forward strand.
TGTACCGCGATTATCAGGAGCTGACGCTCTCCCGCCTGGGGTTGAAGCGGTTGTATGCGATCACCCTGACTGTATCGCTATTGGTGGTGCTGCTGACTGCGGTATCTGCGGCGTTTTTCATCAGCGAGCGGCTGGGCTCGTCGCTGGAAGCGCTCGCGGAAGGCACGCGCGCGGTGGCGCAAGGTGATTTTACAGGCCAGTATCCCATACAAAGCAGCGATGAACTGGGCGCGCTGACCGGCTTGTTCAACCAGATGACGCGGCAGTTGTCCGAAGCGAAGCAGGCCAGCGAGCAGCAGCGGCGCGAAGTGGAAAGCGCCAAAGGGCATCTGGAAAGCGTGTTGACTCACTTGTCTTCCGGCGTGCTGGCGCTGGACGATCAACTGCGCTTGCGTTCGGTGAACACCAGTGCGGCGCAAATTCTCGACACGCCGCTGCAGGAAATGCAACGTATGTCGCTGGATGAAATCGCTGAAAAATTTAGCCTGCTGAGATCGTTTTGCCACACCATCGGGGACGCTTTCGGCAAAACAGTTAGCGGAGAATGGCAGCGGCAGATAGAGCGCCTGAGCAAGAACGGCAACCAGATTTTGCTGATGCGCGGAACACGGTTGCCGCAAGGCGGAGAGGCGGATTATGTGGTAGTGTTCGACGATATCAGCCATCTGCTGAGGTCGGAGCGGCAGGCTGCATGGGGCGAAGTGGCGCGCCGCCTCGCGCATGAAATCAAAAACCCGCTTACCCCGATACAGCTTTCGGCGGAACGGCTGCAGCACAAGCTCGGCGGAAAACTCGATGAAGCCGACGCGCAACTGTTGCAGCGCGCCACGCAAACCATCGTCAGCCAGGTTGGCGCAATGAAAAATATGGTGAGCGACTTTGCGGACTATGCGCGCGGCCCGTCGTTGAAGCTGGCACGTTTGGATATGCACAGGCTGATCAGGGAGGTGATGGGCCTGTACGAGGCGAATGCCATACCAAGCATGCTGAAACTGGAAGCGCCGCGCAGCGAAGTCAACGGGGATGCGACACGCTTGCGGCAGGTTATACACAACCTGCTACAAAATGCGCAAGACGCGCTGCAGGGCGTTGCGCACCCGCAAATAACAGTGAGCACCGCAACGCTCCAGGGGGAGATACAACTCGGCGTAGCAGACAATGGCGCCGGTTTTCCAGAGAGCGTGTTATCGCGCGCTTTCGAGCCGTACATGACGACCAAGACCAAAGGCACCGGATTGGGGCTGGCTATCGTGAAAAAAATAGTGGAAGAACACGGCGGTAATATCGCCATCGAAAATATTTTGGGCGGAGGGGCGCGCGTCAATGTGCGCCTGCCGCTGATCGGGGAGGCGTAATGGAAACCTCTATAAATTCGTTTTACGGGCGAATCGCGGCGTCGCGTACACGCTCACTCCTCGCCTATCTATCCGATATGTCTCATCGTTCGCTGCGCGGCTCCTTGCGCTTCATCCCGTAAAACAAATTTCTAGAGGCTCCCAAATGGCAAACAAACAAATTCTGGTGGTGGATGATGAAATCGGCATCCGCGAATTGCTGTCGGAAATCCTGTTCGATGAGGGCTATCAGGTGCACCTGGCGGAAAATGCCGCCCAGGCGCGCGATTTCAGGAATGAGCGCGAGCCGGATATGGTGCTGCTCGACATCTGGATGCCCGAGGTAGACGGTATAACTTTGCTCAGGGAGTGGGTCGAGCAGGATTTGCTGACCATGCCCGTCGTGATGATGTCCGGCCATGGCACCATTGAAACTGCGGTCGAGGCGACGCGCATCGGCGCGGTAGATTTCCTGGAAAAGCCCATCGCGTTGCAGAAGCTGCTCGGCACCATTGCCAAAACACTCAGGGATGGCGCGCCAAAGCCGCCGATACAACAAACCGGGGAAGCGAGCCAAAAGATTACGCTGAATATCGACGGGCAAATATTGCCGTTTTCATTGCCGCTGGATTTGCCGTTGCGCGAAGCGCGCGAGCATTTCGATGCGCTTTACTTCGACTACCATTTGCGGAAAGAGACAGGAAATGTTTCGCGGGTAGCCGACAAGGTCGGCCTGGAGCGCACCCATCTTTACCGCAAGCTCAAACAGTTGGGCGTTAAATTCGTCAAAAAATGCGCCGAAGACAAGCAGTAGCAGAAGCCCGAATGGGCGTGCGGTATTGAGGCTTATGGCGGTGTTTTGGTGAAAGGCGCAGCAAGAAGCATTATTCGGGGTGGAGATGAGCTACACCAAGCCACCATTAACTGTTGCACTTCGAACTTGAATCCGCCCATCATTTGACTGGCAAGAGACTAACCGGGATACACGGATGAACAACACCGCAAAATTGGCGAAGATTGACGCGCTGCTGAGCGCGCTCCCCACGTTCCAGTGCAAGGAGGGATGTTTCGATTGCTGCGGGCCGGTGGTCATATCGCGGCTGGAATACCTGCGCTGCATACAGGCATCCGGGCGCACCGCAAAAGACATCGGGCGGCAGATGCAGGATAACTTGAAGCAAGGGGTACTCACATGCCCGTTGCTTGACGACAAAACGAAGCGATGCTCCGTCTATGCCGTGCGCCCGGCCATCTGCCGCCTGTTCGGCGTAGTCAGGGGCGAGCTTGTCTGCCCGCACGGCTTCGGGCCGGATAGCTCCGCACTGTTGGAAGATAGCCGGTCGCGCGCGATTCTCGCGAAAGTGGAAGAGCTGGGGAAATAACCCTAAGCCGGGGGGTGCATTCGAAAGTGGTGGACGACAAGCAAAAGCCCCTCTCCCCTTGCGGGAGAGGGGTTGGGGAGAGGGGTAATTGGAACAACGGGAATTCGCCAAGCACTTGCGATGCCATATGACGGAAAGCGAGAACAAACTGTGGCGACATTTGCGGGCACATCGGCTGAATGGCGAGAAATTCAGACGCCAACAACCGATTGGCCCTTACGTGGTTGATTTCGTGCATTTTGGAGCACGCCTTATCGTGGAAGCGGATGGCGGACAACACAACGATTCGCCCCACGATGAAAGACGGGATGCGTGGCTGCGTGAGCAAGGGTTCAAAGTGGTGCGGTTCTGGAATAACGAGATCATGGGTAATTTGGATGGCGTGTTGGCGACTGTCTTGGCGGCAGCAACTGAATCACCCCTCTCCCCCGCCCCCTCTCCCACAAGGGGAGAGGGGTGAAAACCGCTACCCGTCCACCACTTTCAAATGCACCCTAAGCCGGACGAGCCGGAACCAAAAAATGCTCTCACGCGAAGCCGCGAATATCGCGAAAAAAACAAGAACGGGGGTTTTTCTTCGCGCCTTCGCGCCTTCGCGTCTTCGCGTCTTCGCGCGAAAAATTCTTGTCATATTTTGAGATCATTTGACCGGTAATTCCATTTCCATTTTGAACCCGGATTATCCATTAGGCCGTCATTCCGGCGAAGGCCGGAATCCAGCAATAAAAAAAGCTCCGCAAAGCGGGCAAAACAATGGTGTTGTCCCACATCCCGCGACACGTTACTGGCGAAGCCAGCCGTTTGCGGG
>JACREB010000019.1 GCA_016218475.1 Nitrosomonadales bacterium
ACAGGCCAAGGTGAGCATCGCGGGCGAATGGCCAAGCATTCTGGCCTGTCACGACGAGATACTGGGGCTGCTCCAGAACCTGATCGGCAACGCCGCCAAATTCCGTGTCGCCGGGCGGGCGCCGGAAATCGCCGTCACCGGCGAGACGGTCAAGAATGAATGGCATTTGAGCGTCGCCGACAACGGCGCAGGCATCATCCCCGAACAGATCAAACGGCTGTTCAAGGTGTTCCAGCGCCTGCAATCGCGCGAAGCCTACGAAGGAACCGGCATCGGCCTCGCGCTATGCCGCAAGATCGCCGAACACCACAAGGGGCGCATCTGGGCGGAATCGGCGGGCGAAGGCAAGGGCAGCAAGTTCTGTGTCGTGCTGCCGGTGTTGCGGGGGGGGGGGGGGACGTAAACCCTGATTCACCCTGAAAAAAGTATCATGTGGGTTGGGTTAGCAGTTTCATGGTTCGACAGGCTCTGATGGAACTACTAGTATTGACTAAGCACGATAACCCCGTGCCAAGTCACTACTTAACCACCGGCGGACGTAACCCAACAGCCTTTTTAATGATGTTGGGTTACGCGATAAAGCCGCTAACCCAACCTACGCGCTATTATAACTTTTGGACACAGGAGGACGTTACCATGTATGGGCTAGTGAACAAAACATTGCAAGAGATGGTCATTGACCGCTATGGGAACGCGAAATGGGAAGAGATCAGGAAAGAGTCGGGGATTGAATCCCTGTTCTTCATCACTATGGAGTGCTACCCGGATGAAATGACGTACAAGCTCGTCGCCGGCGCCAGCAGCGTACTCAGCGTACCCGCGGATCAGCTCATACGCAGTTTTGGGGAACACTGGTTTCAGGTTGCCAAAACGGGATACAAGGACATACTCGATTTTGCGGGCGACAACTTTGTTGATTTCCTCAAGAACCTCGACAGCATGCACACGCGAGTCGGCTTGATTTTTACCGGTTTTCGGCCACCCTCTTTCAAGTGTACGGATGTTACCGATAGCTCTTTGCGGCTCCACTATTACTCGGAACGTCACGGGCTATCTCCTCTTGTTGAAGGGTTGCTGGTGAGCGTGGGAAAGCATTTCTCTCTGGAAGTCGATGCCGTGCTGGACAAGAGCAAGGCCGGAGGCTGCGATCATGACGAATTTATCGTCCATTTCAGAAAAGCATGAGGTGATCTTGCCGTCCGGGTTCGGCTTGGGGTCGCGTGAGCTGGACACCGTCTTCCCTTTTCATTTCGTTATCGGCAGCGATACCAGAGTCATTCGCGCCGGTCCTGCCATTCAGCGCCTGCTGCCGGATTTAGCTGGCGGCGAGAAGCTTGACAGCTTGTTCAGAATCAAGCATCCGGCCAATTTAGTTGGGTACAAGGAGATATGCGAGCATAGCGACCAGCTATTCCTGCTTGAAGCCAGGTCATTAGATAAGCTGTTACTCAAGGGGCAGATGCTGCATCTGCCGCATGCCGAGGCTATTGTTTTTATCGGCGCGCCGTGGCTCGCAGACAGCTCCGATATTGGTGCGCTGGGCCTGACCCTCAACGATTTTGCCATTCACGATTCAGTGCCGGATTATCTGCTTCTCTTGCATACGTTGACGGTCTCCCTGGGTGATGCGCAGGCACTGGCCGAACAGTTGAATGTCATGAACAGGCAATTGGAGGATCGGATCGAAGAGCGGACACAGGAGGTCGTTTCTGCGAACGCCACATTGACGGAAACCAACCTCAGGTTGCTGCAAGAAATTACCGAACGCAAAGAATTCGAGGAAGAGCTCAAGCGATCCAACGCCGATCTGGAGCAGTTCAGCTACGCCGTATCACACGATATGCGCCAGCCGTTGCGCATGATCTCGAGCTACCTGCAACTGATCGAGCTGAAACTGGCCGATCAACTCGACGGCGAAAAGCGCGACTACTTCAACTTCGCCATCGAAGGCGCCAAACGCATCGACCAGATGCTCGTGGCGCTGCTCGAATATTCGCGGGTGGGCCGGATGGGCGAACCTCCAACGTGGATCGACAGCCGCGCATTGCTCGATGAGGCGCTGCAATTTCTCCGGCCCGCCATCGCCGAGGCACAGGCCAAGGTAAACATCGCCGGCGACTGGCCGCGCATCCTGGTCAGCCGCGATGAAATACTGAGACTCATCCAGAATCTCATCGGCAATGCTGCCAAATACCGCATCGCCGGGCGCACACCGGAAATCACCGTCACCAGCAAAGCGAGCAAGAATGAATGGCATCTGTGCGTCGCCGACAACGGCGCAGGCATCATCCCCGAACAGAACAAACGGCTGTTCAAGGTGTTCCAGCGCCTGCAATCGCGCGAAGCCTACGAAGGCACCGGCATCGGCCTCGCGCTGTGCCGCAAGATCGCCGAACACCACAAGGGGCGCATCTGGGCGGAATCGGCGGGAGAAGGCAAGGGCAGCAAGTTCTGTGTCGTGCTGCCGGTGTTGCGGGGGGGGTAGATAATGCGCTGGAAGGCAGCGAAGTGGTTCCGCGCGGGGACAATAAATGAAGACGTGTTGACATGCCCCCCGCCGGGTTATATTGTATCGCCACAGATATACATAAAGGAGAGATGCGATGAGACTGCAAGTAGCAAAATGGGGCAACAGTTTGGCGGTGCGCTTGCCGGTGGAATGTACTCGCGCTGCCGGTCTAAAAGAAGGAGACAGTGTTGAGGCCAGCATCAGCACGACAGGCGCAATCACTTTGGCACCCGAGAAATCATTCGACAAACCTGCGTTTCTGATACGCATCACCAAGCTGCACGCCGCCATACCCATGACTGCGCCCGTTGTTGAAGCCATGCGCCAAGAGGCGCGCTACTGATGATTTACGTTGATACAAGCGTGATCGTTCCGCTGCTGACCACCGAGCCGAAAACGCGGGCCGTTATCACTTGGTTTGCCGGGCTACGCGATACGCCCACCTGCGCTGACTGGTTGTTGACGGAGTTCCACAGCGCCTTGTCAATCAAGCTACGCACCGGGCAGATCAACGAAGCCAACGCAAAGCGGGTGCGCAAGGAGTTCGAATTACTGACAGAGGGGGGCTTGCGGATCGTCCCGGTCAGCCGCAATGCATTCAGACATGCGGCGAAAATGGTTCAAAAGCATGACCACGGCTTGCGCTCCGGCGATTCATTGCATCTTGCGGTCGCGCTGGAATTGGCGGCGAGCCAGATGGCAACGCTGGACGCTACGCTGGCAGCAAACGCAAAGCGCAACGGAATAGGGTTGATCAAGTTTTGAAATACCGCACACTCCACCTGCGGTTTTCAGCCTAACAAGAAATTTTTCCCGCAACGCAGCAGTTGGGATGAAGCGGGGTAAGCAGGCAATCCGCATAGCGGATGCTCGCAAATGTGAATTTTTAGAGACTCCTTATAGACAAGAAAGGAGAAATGGCATGAGTACCGCCGAAGTGATAGAGCAGGCATTGAGCCTGAAGGCTTCAGATCGTTATTTGCTGCTGGAACTGTTGCATACCAGTTTGGATAAACCCGATCCGGAAATTGACCGCGTGTGGCAGGAGGAGGCTTTGCGCCGTGTCAAAGCCTACGATGAAGGGCGGCTGGATACAGTTTCGATGGAGGAAGTGTTCAGGGATTTATAGCGCATCTGATATTTTTGACCCTTGCACGTGACGAGATGGCAGAGACAAAGCGTTTTTGCAATCGGCTGTGCCGCAAAAGAAGATATGATGCGCTTGCGGCAAGCGCAAAGGTGCAACCCGGCTCCGGAGTTGAATGAACACACCCACAAGCATTCATGATCGAACCATGCCCGATCGAGGCGGATACCGCTCGGGCTATACCTTTGTCCTGATTTTTGCCCTTATGGCGATAGGCATTGTCCTGACCGGCTACACCTACTACCTGAATTACGAGCGGAATTTCCGCACCAAGGTGGAGAGCGAGCTTTCCGGCATCGCGGAGTTGAAGGTGGGAGAACTTGCGCTGTGGCGCAGGGAGCGATTGGGGGATGGCGCCGTCCTGTTCAAGAACATAACCTTTTCCGCCCTGGTGCGGCGCTTTTTGGAAAAGCCGGGGGACGCGGACGCACAGAGACAACTTCAAGCCTGGATGCTGAAATACACGACAGCCTATGGTTATACGCTGGTTCATCTGGTCGATACTCAGGGCAGAATGCGGATATCGGTTCCCCGGATGCCGGGGTCGTATGTTTCGTCTGCTGCCATGAATGTCACCGATATACTGCGTGCAGGACAGGTGGGCATTGAAGACTTTCACCGGAATACGCCCGATGGCCCTGTCCATCTGGCCGTCGTGGTTCCCATCTTCGATGATCTGGACGACAGGCGGCCTCTGGGCGTTCTTTCCCTGCACATTGATCCCGGAATCTATCTCTACCACTTTATCGCCACTTGGCCCACGTCCAGCCAAACAGCCGAGACCCTGCTCGTCCGCAGGGAGGGCGATGACGCTCTGTTTCTGAACGAACTCAGGTTCCAGAAGAATACCCCTCTCAACCTGCGGATACCGCTGACTAAAACAGAAGTGCCCGCCGTCAGGGCGGCGCTTGGACAAACGGGGATATTTGAAGGGGTGGACTATCGCGGTGCGCCGGTGGTCGCCGCCATACGCGCCGTGCCCGATTCGCCATGGTTTCTACTTGCCCGCATGAACACCTCGGAAGTCTATGCGCCTGTGAGAGAACGGCTGTGGCAGATGGTCGCGTTTGCCGTTTTTCTGTTCTTCGGCTCCGCCGTCGCCATGAGTTTCATCTGGCGGCAGAGGAGCGCGCACTATCGGGAAAGGGATAAGGCGGAGGAGAAGCTTGCCGCAGCTTATAAAGAGCTCAAATCCATAATAGAAGCGCAACCGGACATACTTTATGTGATCAACACGGAAGGCGATCTGATCAAATGGAACTCCGCACTTGAGAAATTATGCGGCCTTTCGCCGGAGACGATGATGAAAAGGCCTGCGGTCGAGTTTGTATGCGAAGAGGACAGGCCCACGGTATATAACGGGATAAAGGAAGTATTCGAAAAAGGATCGGCTTTCATTGATGTGCGATTCATAAGGGGCGACGGCGCCCTTGTCCCGCATCTGTGCTCCGGCGCGGTGTGGAAAAATCCGGGCGGCGAGGTGCTCGGATTTATAGGCGTCGGCAGGGACATCACCGAGCGCAAAGAATACGAAGAAGAACTCAAGCGCTCCAACGTCGATCTGGAGCAGTTCAGCTACGCCGTCTCCCACGACATGCGCCAGCCGTTGCGCATGATCTCGAGCTACCTGCAACTGATCGAGCTGAAACTGGCCGATCAACTCGACGGCGAGAAGCGCGACTACTTCAATTTCGCCGTCGAAGGCGCCAAGCGCATCGACCGGATGCTGGTGGAATTGCTCGAATACTCGCGTGTCGGCCGGATGGGCGAACCTCCAACGTGGATCGACAGCCGCGCAGCACTCGACGAGGCGCTGCAATTCCTCCAGCCCGCCATCGCCGAGGCACAGGCCAAGGTGAGCATCGCGGGCGAATGGCCAAGCATTCTGGCCTGTCACGACGAGATACTGGGGCTGCTCCAGAACCTGATCGGCAACGCCGCCAAATTCCGT
>JACREB010000212.1 GCA_016218475.1 Nitrosomonadales bacterium
ATTTATCGGCTTTTCGGAATTACGAAAAATATCGACCTCTCAGAACGCGCTACAAACGATTTTTGGCATCTGGTTAAGGGTTAAAGCACCCCAAAAAACATTCATTTTTCGACGCGAACCGATAAATTCAACAAACTGTTAGAGAAATTTGCCTGCCCTCCAATTGCAGCATTGTCTTTGTGGGAGCGGCTTCAGCCGCGACAGATCGTGCAGGGGGATGACAGGGCAATCGCGGCTAAAGCCGCTCCCACATAGGTATTCGGCACTAAGAGCCTATTTCAGTAGGTTTCATGCCTCGCGCCGTTTGCCTGCGGGATGCAGTGCGAGGCGCGGGCTGCGCGGTGTAGCCATTCTCCACAAGCGGGCCGCAACGCCGCAATGCGCCCGCAGGCAAGCGGCCCTCCGGGTTAAAACAATTCCACGCCACCACTCTGTGCGCGCTCCCGGTTCGCCGGACTGCGCGGGCGATCTTCACTGGCTCTCACGGTACTGCCGGCATCCGTCCGCAACACTTTATATTGCGCCACTGTCTGGTGCAAGTTTGCCGCAAGCCCGTCAAGGTTTCTGGCCGTGCCTTCGCTGGCTGCCGCCGCGATGCTGTTGCCTTCGGTCATTTGCGCAACTTTTTGCAGTTGGGCGGCAATGCTGTGGATGGCGATATCGCTTTCCTTGATCGAGCTGACAATTTCCTTCATGCGTTCGTTGATCTGCTCGCCCCCGCGACCGATTTTCTCGAGCGCTTCCATGGCCTGCCTCGCCATGTCGACGCTGCGCGTGACCTGTTCGTCCGCCGTTTGCATGGTTTTCACAGTTTGCTCGATTTGCGCTTGAATCGTGTTGATCAGCTTGCCGATTTCCCCGGTTGAGGTGGCCGTGCGCTCGGCAAGCTTCCGCACTTCATCGGCCACCACGGCAAACCCACGGCCTTGCTCCCCCGCGCGTGCGGCCTCGATGGCGGCATTGAGCGCGAGCAGGTTGGTCTGGTCGGCAATCTCCTTGATGACCGTAATGATGCCGCTGATCTGGTCGGAACTTTTCGATAACATGCCCACGTTATTTGCGGATTCCTTGATCGATCCGGCAGTCCGCCCCATATCCGACATGGATTCATGCGTGATGGCGAGCGCCTGCTGTGTTTCTCCCTGGCCGAGTTCGGAGAGTTTTTCCGATTCTTTGGTGCGCGCGGACATGCCGCTCATGGCGGTGGAAAGTTCGTTGGCCGAGGCGACGGCTTCGAGAGTGGCTTCCGATTGCTGGCGCGATCCCTGCGTGACCATCACGATAGACTGGTTCAGTTCCTGCGAGGCGACGGAAATCCCTTCGACCGATGCGCGGGTATGCATGATGATCTCGCCGAGCTTGTTCATCAACTGGTTAAATGCCCGGGCGGTTTGGCCCACTTCATCGGCGCTGTCCGCTTTGGCTTGCAGGGTGAAGTCGGAAGTTTTTTCAACCTGGCTTATCGTGTTTTGCATCAGGCTTAGCGGGCGGGTAATGGAGAGCACCGTCGCCCTTGCCACCAAGGCGGAAATGGCGATAACCAGCAGGCCGAGTATCAGTCCGACGACGCGCGCCCGGTCTGCGTCGCTTTTGGCCTTTTCGACAGCGGTATCCATTTCATCCAGTTGAGCCTTGATAAGCGGCGCCAACGATTTTTGCAAGGACAGGCTGGTCTTGTCGAAATCCAGCATCAGCTTGTTTCCCATGGGCGGCCCGCCATCGATATAGGCGTGCGCCATCTTGACCCCGTTGGCATAAAACGCGTTAAAATCGGCCCCGATCTGCTTGCTGCTTTCCACGCCCTTCTGATCCCCTTTGGAGGCAAACAGTTGCTCGAACTTTGCAAGCTGGGCATTAAAATCCTTGTAGTGCGCCTCGGCATCCTTGAACCCGTCGTCCAGGCCATCCAGGGCGCGCGTCGCGGAAATGTCGGACAGGAACTGCTGTACCTGGGTAACGTTTGTTTCCATGTCTTTTGCGGTCAGCGCAAAGGCAACGCTTTCATCCCTCACATGCCGCAGATGATCGGAAACGCCGACCATCACAAACTGCAGCCATAATCCGAATACGAAAAACATCAGGATCGGAACCGAAAATCCAAGAATTATCTTTGTGCCAACTTTCATGACATCCCTCTTACTTTCATCTGAGTTCAACAGGCCAATATCGTCGCTTCGAATGTGCTTTTGGCGCACTGAATTACGCTCATAGGCATCGTTGGCGCGCCCGGCGGGATTCGAACCCACCACCCTTGGCTTCGGAAACCAATACTCTATCCAAATGAGCTACGGGCGCGTTTCGTGAAGGCTAACAGCATAGCGTTTTTTCATTGCGCAGTCTAATGTGCGGTCTGGATGGCACTCGTGGCCATTGTTATGTTTTAATTGCCGCCATACCCCCTTGACGCAACATTGATTATAGCGACAAATATGACTGACATTCTCCCTCACATCACGCTTGAATCCGGCGAGCAACCCCATCACAGCATCATCTGGCTGCATGGGCTGGGAGCGGATGGACATGACTTTGTGTCCATGGTGGACGAATTGAATTTGCCTGTCGCGGTACGCTATATTTTTCCGCATGCCCCTCATCGCCCGGTTACCATCAACGGCGGGTTTGTGATGCGCGCCTGGTATGACATTGCCCGATCCGGCATCGATGCGCGGCAGGATAAAGAAGGAATCTACGGCTCGCAAGCTGCCGTTGAAGCCCTGATTGCGCAGGAAGTGGCGCGCGGCGTTGCGCCATGCAATATTTTTCTGGCCGGATTTTCGCAGGGCGGAGCCATTGCGCTGCACACCGCATTGCGCCAGCCCGACGCACTGGGTGGTGTGCTTGCGCTCTCGACGTATTTGCCGCTGTCAAATATCGCTCATCGGGAAGCTTCCGCAAGCGCCCTGAAAACGCCGATTTTCATGGCGCATGGACGAGGCGACCCTGTTGTGCCTTATGCGCTGGGGGCCGCTTCAAGGGATGCATTACTGAAATTCGGCTACAACGTGGAATGGCATGAATACGCCATGCCTCACTCATTGTGCGAGGCGGAAGTGCGGGATATAGAGGCTTGGTTGTCCATGCAGATTAACTTGTAATTTCAGCAGTCTTGCCGCGTGGGCACACCCAAATAGTGCGGAAACCCATCGGGGCAAAAGCGTTCCCACCCTGCGGTTACTGTTTGTTATACTCGCAAGAGCGTATACGGCTGTGCCGGGCAATAATAGTGCGATGATCTATATTTAAAGAGGGGTACGGAACATGGAACAAGCACGCTTCAACATGATAGAGCAGCAAATTCGCCCATGCGAGGTGCCGGAAGGGCGAATTCTGGAGTTGCTCAAGAATATTCGCCGTGAACATTTTGTGCCGGCAGACAAGAGAACATTGGCATTTGCCGATATGGAAATCCCGCTGGGCTATGGCGCCAAGATGTGGCCGCCGAAGTTGGAGGCGCGCATCGTGCAGGAGTTGCACCTGACCAGTAAAGACATTGTACTGGAGGTCGGCACCGGCAGCGGCTATTTGACTGCGCTGCTGTCCGCGCTGGCGAAGCAAGTCACTTCGGTCGAAATCGTGCCCGAATTGAGCGCCATAGCCAAACAGAATCTGGCCGCTTGTCGCCGCAACAATATTATCCTTGAAACAGGCGATGCATCGCATGGTTGGCGCGATGGTACTTATGATGGCATTGTGCTGACCGGCTCGACGCCGGTATTGCCGGAAGAGTTCAGGAATAGCCTGAATATTGGCGGGCGGCTGATCGCCATTGTGGGAGACGCGCCGTTGATGGAAGTGAAGCTGATTACCCGCGTTGCGCACGACACATTCGAAACGGTCAACATCATGGAAACCTGCATCGCGCCGTTGCGTAATGCGGAACAGCCCGAGCGGTTTGTGTTCTGAAATCGCACACCCGGATTGCGCGAATTGCCGGGAAGTTGCGGGATCAGAGAATGCTAATATGCCAGATGCGCAAAATCCTGATGAAACTAAAGCCATTATCGTTTCTTTTGGCCATATTGATTGGCGCGAGCAACCTGGCGCAGGCTGCCGATCTACTGGAAACCTTTCGTGCCGCGCAAGCCAACGACCCGGTATTTGCTGCCGCGCGCGCCGCACGGCAAGCCGGGCAGGAAAAACTGCCGCAAGGCCGCGCACTGTTGATGCCCAACATCAACCTTAACGCGAACAGCACGTTTAACGACAGCAACATCCAATACAGCGGCGCAACCATCATGCCCGGCGGCAGCAACCGCTACAACAGCCACGGCTACGGCGTGAGCCTCACGCAGCCGTTGCTCCACCAGCAAAACTGGGTGATCTATAGCGAAGCCGAATTGCAGGTCGCGCAAACCGATGCGCAATTCAAGGTTGCCGAACAGGATTTGATTTTGCGCGTCGCGCAGGCCTACTTCGATGTCCTGATCGCACAAGACAGCGTGCAGCTCGTCGAGGCGCAAAAAACAGCCATCTCCGAACAACTGGAACAGGCCAAACACAACTTCGAAGTGGGAACAACCACCATTACCGATACCCACGAAGCGCAAGCGCGTTACGATCTGACCAGCGCGCAGGAAATCGCCGCACAAAATAATCTGGAAATCAAACGGCGTGCCTTGCAGCAATTGATCGACGCGATGCCGAAAGATATCAGGCATCTCGGCAATGAATTCAGGCTGGAAGCCCCGCAGCCCGCCGAGATGGAAAAGTGGGTGGAAGATTCGCAGATGAATAACCCGCAACTCGCCATCGCACAAGCGGGCGCAGGGATCGCCGAAAAGGAAGTGGAGCGCAACCGTGGCGGACACTATCCGACAGTGGATCTGGTGGCGAATTATTCCAACAGCCAATCCAACGGCGGCAGCTATGGCGTGGGCAGCGATAACACCAATAAGAGCGTCGGCGTGCAACTGAACTTGCCCTTGTTCCAGGGCGGTGCGGTCGATTCCAGATTGCGCGAAGCGGAAGCCAACATGGAGCGCGTCAGACAGGAATTGGAAAATACCCGCCGCAGCGTCGCCCTGCAAACCCGCCAGGCCTATCTCGGCGTAGTCAGCGGCATCGCGCAGGTCAAGGCATTACAGCAAGCGCTCACCTCCAGCGAGAGTGTCTTGGAAGCCAGCAAACTCGGCCATGAGGTCGGCGTGCGCACCAACCTCGATGTGCTGAATGCACAGCAACAGCTATATTCCACCCGCCGCGATCTGTACCAGGCCGAGTACAACTACCTCCTCAGCCAACTGCGCCTGAAAGCGGCGGTTGGTTTGCTGGATGAGGATGGGTTGTCCAAGGTCAATCAGGCGCTTTATTAACCCAAATAATTATTAGTCTTACTGTGTCACAAAGCGATCAAGGGATGCAGTGCAAGGCAAAATCGGGCGAAAAAGCGGAGTTTACATAGAGTAAATGAGCATTTTGAGCCTGATTTTAACGCCGCAATGCGCCCTTCAGCGCTTTGTGACACAGTAAGATTAGGGCACCTCTAAAAATTCAGAGATTCGCAAAATGATAATTTCAGCCAAACCGATAGTTTTTACACTCTGCCTGATTGCGCTGCTGGCTGGTTGCGGCGGCGACAATAAGCCGACAGCGGGATCCGGCGGCCCGGGTGCTCCTGGCGGTTCCGGTGCGGCGATGCCGCCGCCGGAGGTGGATGTGATAACGGTCACCTCCGCCAATGCGACGCTCACGCAGGATTTGCCGGGGCGGTTGCAGGCTTATCGCACGGCGCAGGTGCGCGCGCGGGTTGAAGGGGTGGTTGAAAAAAGATTGTTCAAGGAAGGAAGCGATGTGGAGGCGGGCGCATCCTTGTTTCAGATCAATGCGCGCACGTATAAAGCTGCCGCCGAATCCGCCAGGGCTGATCTGGCGATTGCGCGCCAGAATGTCGAACGGTACAAATCATTACTCGAAATCAAGGCCATCAGCCAGCAGGAACTGGATCTGTCCAAAGCCAAAGTCAAGCAAGCCGAAGCCGCGCTGATCCGCGCCGAGGAGGATTTGGAAAATGCCGGGGTTCCCGCTGCCATTTCCGGGCATATCGGTCGCGCGCTCGTGACGGAAGGCGCGCTCGTCGGCAAAAGCGAAGCCACGCTGCTGGCGACTATCGAGCAGATCGATCCCATTTATGCCAATTTCACGCAATCCGGCGCCGATTTGCTGCGCCTGAGGCAGGCCGTCGAGGCGGGCAAACTCAAACACACCGAATCCGCCATGGTGGAATTGATGCTGGAAGACGGCAGCGTTTATCCGTTTGAAGGCAACATTTTATTTACCGACATGGCCGTCGATCCCGGCACCGGTTCGGTGTCGTTGCGCGCCGAATTCCCGAATCCAAAACGCGATTTATTGCCCGGTATGTTCGTGCATATCCGTTTTCCGGAAGCGGAGGCCGAGAATGCCATACGCATTCCGCAGCGCGCCGTGCAGGCCAACCCGCAGGGGCAATTCGTGATGATCGTGCCCCCCGACGGCAAAGCCGCGCCGTTGCCGGTCAAAACAAGCGGCATGGCAGGCGGCGATTTCATCATCACCGAAGGGTTGAAGGGCGGCGAGCAGGTCATCGTGAACGGCTTGCAGAAGGCAAGGCCGGGGACACAGGTGAAAGCGGTGCCGGTGTCAGAAGTCAGAGGACAGAAGACAGAGGACAGAACAGTACCGCCCGCAGCGAGCGGTGTGCAAAATACAGAAGATAAAGTAGCACCGCCTGCGGCGAGCAGCGTGCAAAAAACAGATGCACCCGCAAGAGGTACGCCGCCAGACGCTCGCCCTGCGGGCGGTTTTGGCGCAAACAAAGCAGCGCCGTCTGCGGCGAACGGGAAGCAATAAGAACTCCCATGAAAACCTCTAGAAATTCATTTTGTGGGATGAAGCGCAAGGAGCCGCGCAGCGAATGACGAGGCATATCAAGTTGATAGACGAGGAATGAGCGAGCACGCGACGACGCGATTCGCCCACAAAATGGATTTATAGAGGTTTTCACATGTTCGCCAGATTCTTCATCGACCGCCCGATCTTCGCTTGGGTCATCGCCATTCTCATCACGTTTGCCGGGATACTGGCGCTGCGCGCGTTGCCGGTGTCGCAATATCCGTCGGTAGCGCCGCCCGCGCTGGATATTTCCGTCACCTATCCCGGCGCGTCGGCGCAGGTGGTCGAACAGAGCGCGGTACAGTTGATCGAGCAGGAGATGAACGGCGTCGAGAACCTGATCTACATGGATTCCAACTCGCAGGTGGGTTCCGGCCAGGTGACGCTCACCTTCAAGCCCGGCACCGATATCCAGTTCGCGTCGGTCGAGGCGCAGAACCGCATCAAGCGCGTCGAAGCGCGCCTGCCGGACGACGTGCGGCGGCTCGGCGTGACGGTGACCCGCGCCGGGCGCAACTTCATCATGGTGGTGGCCCTGACACGGTGTTGCGAAGCATCCGGCGCGGGAAGGGCCACCCCACACCCGCTCCCGCAAGCGGCTGGCTCCGCCAGTAACGTGTCGCGGGATGTGGTGGCGCTGGCATCAAAGGACGGACGCCTGAACGTCGTCGATCTCGGCAGCTACGCCACCGCGAGCGTGCTGGAGCCGCTGCTGCGCGTACCCGGCGTGGGCGAGGTGCTGCTGTTTGGCACCGAATATTCGATGCGCATCTGGCTCAAACCGGATCGGCTGGAGGCCTTTTCGATTTCTCCCGCCGATGTCGGTCGCGCGGTGCGTGCGCAGAACGCGCTGCTGCCGCTGGGTGAAGTGGGACAGTTGCCGGCCACGCCGGGGCAGGAAATCAACGCCGTCCTCGGCAGCCGCGGACGCCTCGCCACCCCGGAAGAATTCGGCGACATCGTGGTGCGCGCCAGCCCGGACGGCTCATCCGTGCGGCTCAAGGACATCGCCCGCGTCGAACTGGGCGCGCAGGATTATAACCGTTCCGCGCGCCTCAACGGCAAGCCCATCGCCGGGATGGCGATACGCATCACGCCGGGCGCGAACGCGCTGGCAACCGCGCAAGGCGTGCGCGCCAGGATGCAGGAGCTATCGCGCTATTTCCCGCAGGGCGTGGATTGGGTAGTGCCCTACGACACCACGCGCTTCATCGAGCTGTCCATCCGCGAAGTGATGATTACCCTGCTGGAAGCGGCGGCACTGGTGGTGCTGGTGATGTTCGTGTTCCTCGGAAGCTGGCGCACCACGCTGATTCCCGCGATCGTCGTGCCGGTGTCGCTGATGGGCGGGCTGCTGGGGCTGTATGTTTTCGGTTTCTCGATCAACGTGCTGACGCTGTTCGCGATGGTGCTGGCGATCGGCATCGTGGTGGACGATGCCATCGTGGTGGTGGAAAACGTCGAGCGGAAGCTGAGCACTCCGCTGGACGTTTCGGCGGCGGCTAACGTGAGCACAGCAAACGTTAAGCCCGATGAATCGGGCGGCCAGAGCCAAAACGTCGAGCGCAACATGCGCACCAACCATCTCGATCCGCGCGCGGCGACCCGGCAGGCGATGAAGGAAATCACCGGCGCCATTATCGCCATTACGCTGGTGCTGATGGCGGTATTCGTGCCGATGGCCTTCTTCGGCGGTTCCACCGGCGCGATCTACCGCCAGTTCGCCGTCACGCTGGTGGTGACCATGGCGTTCTCCGCCTTCCTCGCGCTGTCGCTCACGCCCGCGCTGTGCGCGAGTTTGCTCAAGCACGACCCGGCCAGCCTGGAGCACGGCTTTCACGGATGGTTCAACCGTTTCTTCGACCGTGTGACGACAGGCTACGCCGGCGGCGTGAACTACGCCAGCCGCAGGCTGCTGCGCTCCCTCACGATTTACGCGGTGATCGTCGGCGTGGCCGCGTGGACCTACATGAAACTGCCGGGCAGCTTCCTGCCGGAAGAAGACCAGGGATACCTCGTCACCGCGATCCAGTTGCCGCCCGCCGCCACGCGCGAAAGATCGCAGGCCGTGCTGGAATCTGTCGAACAGTTCTACCTGAAACAGCCGCAGGTGGATAAGGTGATCGGCGTGCTGGGATTTTCCTTCTTCGGCCGCGGCCAGAACATGGCGCTCTCCTTCGTCAGGCTCAAGGACTGGGACGACAGGCCGGGCAAAGAAAATTCGGCGCAGTCATTGATCAAGCGCGCCAACATGGAATTCTTCCGCATGAAGCAGGCGATGCTGTTCGCCATCAACCCGCCGCCCATCCCCGAACTCGCCTCTGCCGGCGGCTTCGATTTCCGCTTGCAGGATCGCGGCGGGGTCGGGCGCGAAAAACTCATCGAAGCGCGCAACCAGGTGCTGGGCATGGCGATGGGCGACAAGCGCCTCGCCGCCGTGCGCCCGGAAGGCCAGGAGCCCGCGCCGCAGCTTTTCCTCGACATCGACCGCGACAAGGCGGAGACGCTGGGAATCAGCGCCACCGACCTCAACGACACGCTGCAATCGCTGTTCGGCGTGTCCTATATCAACGACTTCGTGCGCCAGGGGCGGGTGCTGCGCGTGCAGATGCAGGCCGAGGACGCGACGCGCCGGAGCGAGGCCGACCTGATGCGCATTGCCGTGCGCAACAGCAGCGGGCGCATGGTGCGCCTGTCGGAGTTTGTACGCACCCGATGGGTGGCGGGGGCGACCAAGCTCGACCGCTACAACGGTCTGGCGGCAATGAAGATATCAGGGGCGACCGCGCCGGGCGTATCCAGCGGCGAGGCGCTTGCCGCGATGGAAGCCATCGGCCAGAAGCTGCCGCCGGGCATCGGCTTCGAGTGGTCGGGCATTTCGTCCGAGGAAAAAATATCCGGCCAGCAGGCGCCGCTGCTGTTCGGCATATCGCTGCTGGTGGTATTCCTGGTGCTCGCCGCATTGTACGAAAGCTGGTCGATTCCGTTGGCGGTGATGCTGGCCGTGCCGCTCGGCGCGTTCGGCGCACTGGCTGCGGTGGAGCTGCGCGGACTGCCAAACGATGTCTATTTCAAAGTCGGGTTGATCGCCATCATCGGGCTCGCCGCGAAGAACGCCATCCTGATCGTCGAATTCGCCCGCCGCCTTGAAGACGAGGGTAAGGAACGGCTTGCTGCCGTGCTGGAAGCCTGCCGCCTGCGCCTGCGGCCGATTTTGATGACCTCGATCGCCTTTGTCGCGGGCGTGTTTCCGCTGGCCATCTCCACCGGTGCGGGCGCCGAAAGCCGCCGCGCCATCGGCACCGGCGTCATCGGCGGCATGGTTGCCGCCACCGTGCTCGCCATCTTCCTGGTGCCGGTGTTTTTCATGGCCGTGCGGCGCATCTTCCCGGGACATGCGCGGAAGCATAAGGAGGAAGCACACCATGACTAAAAAATCATGTGCACGAATTGCGGTACATTCCCCCCTTTGCAAAAGGGGGGTGAGGGGGGATTTGGATGCCCCACTGATACCTAAATCCCCCTCAATCCCCCTTTTTCAAAGGGGGAGGCGGGTTGGATTCCCCAAAGGATTATTTGGATCCGTTGCCCTGCTGATGGCGCTAACCGGCTGTTCGATGATGCCCGAGTACCTGCGGCCCGCCGCGCCGGTTCCCGCCGCATGGCCCGACAATGCCAAACCGGAGGGCGCGCGACCGGTTGCGGATACCGGCTGGCAACACTATTTTCCCGACCCGCATTTGCAGGCGCTGATATCAACGGCACTGGAGAACAACCGCGACCTGCGTATCGCCACGGCGCGCATCGCGGAAGCCCGCGCGCAATATGGCATACAGCAGGCCGACCGGCTTCCGACCCTGAATTTGAATGCCGGGCGCAATGCTTCCCTGACACCGGCGGGCGCATCGGCATTCACCGCCAATGCCATGCATTCGCAACGCTATGACGTGAGCGTCAGTCTGGTGTCGTTCGAGCTGGATTTCTGGGGAAGGGTCGGCAGCCTGAGCGAGGCCGCCAAGGCGAGTTATTTTGACACCGAGTCGGCGCAACGCGCATTTCGCCTGTCGCTGATCGCCGACGTGGCGAATGCATACCTGTCGTTGCAGGAAATGCGCGAGCGAACCCGGATCACGGCGACAACCGCCAGGACGCGCGCCGAAACCCGGGAATTGATATCGCGCCGCCGCGACCTGGGCGTGTCCAGCGATATGGAATTTTTGCAGGCGGATGGCATCTATCAAGCCGTGCTGGCCGAACAGGCGAATCTTGAGCGGCAACAGGCCGCGGCAGAAAATCTGCTCAACCTGCTGGTAGGAAAAACGGCAGCAGAAATGAAAAACCTGCCCGCCGGGCGCGGCCTTGGCGCACAGGACATGGCTCCAGACCTGATCGCGGGGCTACCTTCCGAAGTGTTGCTGCAACGCCCCGACGTGCTGGCTGCCGAGCAGAAACTGATTGCCGCGAATGCCAATATCGGCGCGGCGCGCGCGGCTTTCCTGCCGCGCATCACCTTGACCGGCAGCGCCGGCACGGCCAGCCGCACATTGGCCGGGTTGTTCGATGCCGGCAGCGGCGCGTGGAGCTTCCAGCCTGCGCTCACGCTGCCGTTGTTCGACGCCGGGCGCACTTCAGCCAATGTCGATGTCGCCGAAGCGCGCAAGGTAATCGCCGTTGCCGAATATGAAAAAACCATCCAGCAGGCCTTTCGCGAAGTCGCGGATTTATTGAATGCGCGAGAGAAGCTTGCAGCGCAGCTCGCCGCGCAGAAGGCCAATGCCGAAACGCAGAATCGCCGGCTACGGCTGGTGGAAGCGCGTTATGAAGCGGGCATCATCAGCCATCTCGAAGTGCTGGACGCGCAACGCGAATCTTATGCCGCGCAGCAGGGAGCCTTGCAGGTGCGCCACACCCTGTTGTCGGTGGCAGCGCAACTTTACAAGGCGCTCGCCGGGCAAAGCGCGCCGGGCGCGCAACCTGGGGTAGCCAAATGACCGCCGCAACAAAAAACGTCAGCGAACAAACCCGGTCCCGCCTGCTGAACGCGGCACGCGAAGCGTTTTCACAGCAGGGTTTCCAGGGCACGACGGTGCGCGAGATATGCCGCCGCGCCGAAACGAATGTCGCGTCGGTAAATTACCATTTCGGCAGCAAGGATGGGCTGCTTGCCGAGGCGTTGAATTTCGGGCAGCTCAAGGCTTTGCAGATAGCCAATGTCAAAGCCGGCAAAAACCCGGAGATGCGCCTGCATTTATTCATCCGCGACTTCATGCTGATGCTGCTGGATGAAAAAACCCCTTCATCGCAATGCCGGATCATGGCGCGCGAACTGGCCGACCCGACACCCGCACTGGACAAGATCGTGCGCGAAGCCATTGCGCCGCTGCATAAATTCCTGGGGGAACTGGTGCGCGAAATCCTTGACAATAACGCCGGGGGCGAAAAAACCAGCGAAGCCGAATTGCGCCGTTGTGTGTACAGCATCCTCGGCCAATGCCTGTTCTACCACCATTCGCACCCGGTATTGCAGCGCCTGCATCCCAAACTGCGTTACGACGGCAAGGAGATTGAGGCGATAGCCGACCACATCGCGGATTTTTCCCTGGCGGGCATCAAGCATATCTTCGGGAAAGACGGCATATAGCTTGAGTTGATTTTAGGCTCCCCAACCCGGTGTACTGCGTAACTCTCATAGGCGTGGCCGCGCGAATGCGCCATAAAGCGGACACTGGCGGGCAGCAAGGTGCCAGTTGCGGCAATTCGCGCCAAGCCGCTACAACAACCAAAAATAAACTGCTCGTACTGTCATTACGCATATAGATAGATATTATTCCGTTTAACAAGCACATTAATCATGTAGCCATCCGTTGTGCTGCAAAATAACAGCAAGGGTATTGAAAGGGATCGTCATGGTTACGAAACATAAAAGGCAATGGGCTTACAAACCGCCAAAGCCTGCGAAGCAGCCAATCCCAGATATGCTCAAATCAGAAACAGAAGTAAAAGCAAAACAGCTTGTAGCCAAATTAAAATTCGCCCACATCAAACCGCCACCAATTGATCCACAATTCAATTTTCTCATTGACATCTGGACGAAATGGCATCGAGGATATTTTTATTTTTGTGGAACCTATGCCAGCCCATTCCATAATTCACTATCGCCAACCTTTGAAGTCCGTTTTGCACGCATGGAATATTGCGGCAATTCCCAGTTCAACTTATCCTATATGCGACACACTGAACAGTGGCAAGAAGTATTCACCGATGTACCGCTTGATGAAGCACTTGCAACCATTTGCACGGAACCATATTTCATGCCCATATAGACGGTATTTCCGAATAACTGCCGGACCGACTTTTTTTGTATCTAAACTGCAAAAATGCTAGCACTAAATTTTGGGGAGCAACGAAATGAAACTCGATGAAAACATGAAGCTGGCTGATCTCATGTATGGGCATGGAGAAAAATTCATGTGCTTACTATCAGGCAATTTTGATCATGAAAAATTCTCCGATGCGCCTCCCGTTCATATTTGTGAGATGAAATGCGGGTGTTGGATTGTGGTGGATGGCAACAACAGAGTTGGACTTATCCTGAAAGAGAACCCAGAAGCTACCATTGCTGATATTCCAAAGAGTCTTCTTGCAACCGCTAGGTATGGCAAGTGGGATGATGAATTGATGGTCTGGTGGAATCCATGCGCAAAATCCTTTAGAAGCGTCATGGCCAAGCAGGGCAAGAAGGCTCCTGAACCTAAAGACGCCATTTATGGAATCATTGAGCGATCTGAAAAAGGGAGTTTTTTTGCCGCCACTCTTAATGTGAAAGAAGGGGCATCCGCCACGACTGCTACCGGACGCACTGCCAATGAAGCCAAGATGGAGTTGGAAGGAAAAATAAAAAAATTACTCAAGCGTGAAAACATTCCTCTTGTTTTGATGCAGATGACCCCACTAGTATAACAACACATAAATAACGAAACATGCATTATACTGTCGTACGCCCACCCCATGACGAGGAGCCAGCCATGCGACAGACCGAACTGCATCTTACCGACGAGGATCGAGAATTGATCGAATCATATCGTGCCA
>JACREB010000213.1 GCA_016218475.1 Nitrosomonadales bacterium
TGTCACAAAGCGATCAAGGGATGCAGTGCAAGGCAAAATCGGGCGAAAAAGCGGAGTTTACATGTAGTAAATGAGCATTTTGAGCCTGATTTTAACGCCGCAATGCGCCCTTCAGCGCTTTGTGACACAGTAAGATTAGTGCCAGAAGCTGATACTCGGCACCACCCTTTGAATGGCCGGGCCATCATTCAACCAAGGTGAAAAGCTGGTAGCATGAAACCGGGCCAAGTAATTTTTGAAACAGCAGATGCCATGATACAAAGAATCCGTGCCGGCGCATTGCTGGAGAAATATTTTCTAACTGAGCATAGTGAACCCGCACCGTCATGCCGTTGAGGAACTTTATGCGCATCTGCACAGCAGTGCGCAGGGGCTAACACAAACTGGGGCAGCGCAACGGCTGGCGAAGCACGGGGCGAACCGGATCGAGGAAATCGCCGCGCAGCCGTTCATCGTCAAGCTGCTCAAGGAATTCACTCACTTCTTCGCGCTGATCCTATGGCTGGCGGCAGGGCTGGCCTTTTTTGCCGAGTGGCGCGATCCCGGACAAGGCATGGCGATGCTGGGCTATGCGGTGCTCGGCGTGATCCTGATCAACGGGCTGTTCTCGTTCTGGCAGGAATACCGCGCGGAAAAAGCGCTGGCTGCGTTGCGCAATCTTTTGCCGCGCCACACCACCGCATTGCGCGATGGCAAAGCAATGCAAGTGCCGGTGGACGAGCTGGTGCCGGGCGATGTGGTGCTGCTCGCGGCGGGCGACGATGTGCCCGCCGATTGCCGTTTGATCGAAGCGTTCGGCGTGCGCGTCAACACCGCCAACCTCACCGGAGAATCCAAACCGATGGCGCGCGATGCGGTTTCGGAACAGGAGGAGCAGGCCGCCTTGCGGCGCGACATTTTGCACGCAGGAACTTCGCTGATCTCGGGCGAGGCGAAAGCGATGGTATATGCCACCGGCATGCATACCGAATTCGGCAACATCGCCCGGCTGACACAGGCCGCGTGCGAGCCGCTGTCGCCGCTGCAAAAAGAAATCGTGCGCCTGTCGCGGCTGGTGGCGTTATTCGCAACCTTGCTCGGTGTGATTTTCTTTTTGATCGGCCAGATGATCGGCTTGTCGTTCTGGGAAAACCTGGTATTCGCCATCGGCATTATCGTCGCGAATGTGCCGGAGGGATTGCTGCCCACCGTCACGCTGTCGCTGGCGATGGCCACACAACGCATGGCGAAAAAGAATGCGCTGGTGCGCCATCTGCCTGCGGTGGAAACGCTGGGCGCGGCCAGCGTGATTTGCAGCGACAAGACCGGCACGCTGACGCAAAACCGCATGAACATCCGGCAGGTATTTTTTTCCGGCGCGCTGCGGGCTCCCGATGAGTTGGCAACAGCCGAAGCCGAACCGCTGTTCGCCATCATGCGCCATTGCCATGATCTGCGCCGCGTAGAGCAGAACGGCATTGCATCGTGGCTGGGCGACCCGATGGAGGTGGCGCTGCTGCTGCAAGGCACGCCGCCTGGCGGCACAACATTTCCGCGCATTGATGAAATCCCGTTCGACACCGAGCGCAAGCGCATGTCGGTGATCTGTGATACGCCGCAGGGGCACATGCTGTACTGCAAGGGCGCGCCGGAAACTGTGCTGCCGCTGTGCGGCGAAACGCTGCTGCAAGGCAAACGCCTGCCGCTGGATGAAGCCAGCCGCGCCAGCCTGCTGGGCGCGCATGAGCGGATGACCGGGCAGGGGCTGCGCGTGATTGCCCTTGCCTACCGCAGCCTGCCGCACCGCACCGCACAACGCGAGACAGAACTGATTTTCTCAGGGTTGATCGGATTGGCCGATCCGCCGCGAGAAGCCGTCCCCGAGGCAGTACGCCGCTGTCATGCCGCCGGCATCCGCGTGATCATGGTTACCGGCGACCATCCGAAAACTGCCAGCGCGCTGGCGCGCGAAATCGGGCTGGCGCAGAACCCGGTCGCGGTAACCGGCGACCGGCTGCGCCACATGTCGGACACCGACTTGCTACTGTTGCTCGACGAACCGGAATTGCTTTTTGCGCGCACCGGCGCCGAGCAGAAGATGCGCATCGTGCAGGCCTTGCAGCGCAAGGGCGAGATCGTCGCGGTGACCGGCGACGGGGTGAACGACGCGCCGGCGCTGAAGTGCGCCGACATAGGCATCGCGATGGGCATCTCCGGCACCGATGTAGCCAAGGAATCGGCGGACATCGTTTTGCTCGACGACAACTTCGCCACCATCGTTGAGGCCATCGGGGAAGGGCGTGCGGTGTTCGACAACCTGCGCAAATTCCTCACCTACATTCTCACCTCGAACGTCCCGGAACTGGTGCCGTACCTCGCTTTCGTGCTGTTCAAGATTCCGCTGCCGCTGACCATCATCCAGATACTCGCGGTAGACCTCGGCACTGACATGCTGCCCGCGCTCGCGCTCGGCGCGGAAAAACCCGATCCCGACAACATGCAGCGACCGCCGCGACCGCGCGGTGAACGGCTTCTCAACTGGGGTACGCTGCTGCGCGCTTACCTTTTTCTCGGGCCGCTGGAAGCGGTTGCGGGAATGGCGGCGTTCTTCTTCGTGCTGCACGGTGGCAGTTGGCAATACGGCAGCACGTTGGGCAACCACGCCAGCCTCTACCTGCAGGCCACCACCGCTTGCCTGTCGGCGATCATCGCGATGCAAGTGGTCAACGTGATGCTGTGCAGCCATCCTGTAATGTCCGTGTTCAGCCGCGGCCACCGCCGCAATCGCCTGATCGGGTACGGGATCGGTTTCGAGCTGTTATTGTTGCTGCTGATCGATTACACGCCGTGGGGCAACGCGCTGTTCGGCACCGCGCCGCTGGGTGTCGAAGCCTGGCTGTTCATCATCCCGTTCGGAATAGGCATGTTGCTGCTGGAAGAGTTGCGCAAAGCTGTGGTGCGCAGCACGGGTATCCGCGTGGGCACAAAAGCGTGCCCACCCTACCATCATTGATTTTTATCATAAATTTCAGAGAACAAATTTATCGTGTGCAAGTTGGCCGCTTATGTATCTCCGCCGGTATGACGGTGATATCATTTGCAGATCAGATCAGCAGGTAATACCAGGGGTTGATTTTCAACACGCCATCCGCCATATAAGCGGAAATGTCCGACCTGTGAGGTTTCCATGCAAAATATTCGCCCGACCGCCGTTGCAGGTTTGTTTTATCCCGGCGAAGCTAATGCGTTAATGCACGACGTGCGCGCCATGCTGGCTGCGGCGCGCCCAAGCGAACTTAACCCGAAAGCGCTGATCGTGCCGCACGCGGGTTATATTTATTCCGGCGCGATTGCCTCCGGCGCTTATGCCGCACTGAGAAATATCGCATCCGTCATCCGCCGGGTGGTGTTGCTCGGTCCCACCCACCGCGTCGCGGTGCGCGGTCTGGCGCTGCCGGACGCAGACGCTTTCGCCACGCCGCTCGGCAATGTTCAAATTGACCTGGCGGCCGCACAAGCCATCGCGCATCTGCCGCAAGTCACGGTCAGCGCACAGGTACATGCGCAGGAGCATTCCCTGGAAGTGCAACTGCCGTTCCTGCAAAGCGTGTTGCCCGATTTCAAGCTCCTGCCGCTGGCAGTCGGCACGGCCTCCGCAGACGAGGTTGCAGAAGTGCTGGAAATTTTATGGGGCGGCGGCGAGACGCTGATCGTCATCAGCTCAGATCTATCCCATTATCTGCCCTACTCCACCGCGCAGCGCGTGGATAACGAAACGGTGCAGTCCATCCTGAAACTGCGCCAACCCATCGCACATGACCGCGCCTGCGGCGGCACGCCGATCAGCGGCCTGATCGTCGCGGCCAATAAACACCATCTCACGCCTCACCTGCTCGATTTGCGCAACTCCGGCGATACCGCCGGATCGCGCGATCAGGTGGTGGGTTATGCCGCCATTGCTTTTACGCAAGACGAGCCGGAAACACAGGCAGAACATCGTGAACATGGCCGTATCCTGCTGCAACTGGCACGCGATGCCATCGCGGAGCAATTTGGCTCGGCCAGGCAAAATATCCCTCAAGCCGGCTGGCTGCAAGAGCCCGGCGCAACCTTCGTCACGCTCACCTCGCATGGCCAGTTGCGGGGCTGTATCGGCAGCCTTGAAGCACATCGCCCGCTCGCCGAAGATGTGCGCCGCAACGCCGTGGCCGCCGCGCTGCATGACCCGCGTTTTTTACCGCTCGCGGCGGAGGAATTTGCCGAGGTGGTGGTCGAAGTGTCGCTGCTTGCCCCTGCGCAACCGATGCAGTTCAGGGACGAGCTGGACGCGCTGACGCAATTGCGCCCTGGCGTAGATGGCGTTATTTTCGAGTATGACGGCTACCGCAGCACGTTCCTGCCGCAAGTATGGGAAAACCTCGCGCAACCGCGCCAGTTCCTCGCCATGCTGAAACGCAAGGCCGGGCTGCCCGACGACTTCTGGGCGGAAGGCGTCAAGCTGTCGCGTTATACCGTAGAAAAATGGAGTGAGAAGAAGACGTAGCGTGCGCTGTGCGCACGATCTTCTGTCAAATCGTGCGCACAGCGCACGCTACAAGGAGGTTTGACATGGACGAACCGATCAGCATCGACGAACAGTATCCGGCCAAATACTGGCATTTGCTTGAAGATGGCCGTATCCAGTGCGACCTGTGCCCGCGCGATTGCAAACTGCGCGACGGGCAGCGCGGCTCATGCTATGTGCGCGGGCGGGTCGGCAATACGATGGTGCTCACCACTTACGGTCGCTCATCGGGCTTCTGTGTTGACCCGATCGAGAAAAAACCGTTGAACCACTTTTATCCGGGCAGCAGCGTGCTGTCGTTCGGCACGGCGGGCTGCAACCTCGCCTGCAAATTCTGCCAGAACTGGGATATTTCCAAGTCGCGCAGTTTCGACAAGCTCGCCGACCAGGCCGGCCCGGAAGCCATCGCGCGCACTGCCGCCGGAATGGGTTGCAAGAGCGTGGCCTTCACCTACAACGACCCGATCATCTTCGCCGAATACGCGATGGATGTGGCCGATGCCTGCCGCGAACACGGCATCAAGACGGTGGCGGTCACATCCGGTTACATGCACGACCAGCCGCGCCGCGATTTCTACGCAAAAATGGATGCCGCCAATGTCGACCTCAAGGGATTCACCGATGAGTTCTATGTCAAACTTTGCGGCGGACATCTGCAACCCGTGCTGGATACGCTGAAATATCTCAAACACGAGACGAAAGTGTGGTTCGAACTCACCACGTTATTGATCCCCGGACACAACGATTCGGCGCAGGAGATCAACGCGATGAGCGAATGGATCGCCAGGGAACTCGGTGTGGATGTGCCGCTGCACTTCAGCGCCTTCCATCCCGATTACAAGATGACCGGCATCCCCCCTACCCCTCCGGAATCGCTGACAAAGGCGCGGCAAATCGCGCAAGCTGCGGGGCTTCGCTACGTCTATACCGGCAATGTCCATGACGTGAGCGGCGGCACAACGTGCTGCCCAGCATGCCAGCATCCGCTGATCGTGCGCGACTGGTATGAAATCCGTCAATACACGCTCACCGCGCAAGGCGCTTGCCCGCAATGCGGCACAACAGTGGCCGGGCATTTCGAGCAATTCGGAAAAGCATTCGGGTCGCGACGCATCCCCGTCGTGATGAAGCCCCATTGATAGTGCAAATGCCTGTATTACGAAAAAAGGTGCGATAGCGTTGCATAGCCATTCCACTAATCTTACTGTGTCACAAAGCGCTGAAGGGCGCATTGCGGCGTTAAAATCAGGCTCAAAATGCTCATTTACTACATGTAAACTCCGCTTTTTCGCCCGATTTTGCCTTGCACTGCATCCCTTGATCGCTTTGTGACA
>JACREB010000216.1 GCA_016218475.1 Nitrosomonadales bacterium
CGCGTGGGCACAAAGAACGTGCCCACCCTACACATCCG
This sequence comes from Nitrosomonadales bacterium, assembly GCA_016218475.1. Taxonomy (GTDB): domain Bacteria; phylum Pseudomonadota; class Gammaproteobacteria; order Burkholderiales; family Gallionellaceae; genus Gallionella. Next base: position 39 of record JACREB010000216.1, read on the forward strand.
AATTATGCGTCCGCTGGCTTCTTCTTGGCACCTTCACCGATGCCGCCGCTCGCCATCTGCTCGTAAAGCGCGTAGTTCTTTTGCAGTTCGCTTTCGTAGGCTGCAGCCAGCTCTTTTCCGACATCGCTATCCATCTTCTTCACCAGGCCGCGGAAGCGGGGTTCGTTCTTGACGAACTCGCGGTATGCCACGGACGGCTTCTGCGAATCCAGCGAGAGCGGGTTCTTGCCTTCCTCTTCGCGGCGCGGGTCGTAATGATACAGCGGCCAGTGGCCGGTGTTGACCGCCAGCTCCTGCTGCTGGTGCTGCTTGTTCATGTCGTAACCGTGCTCGACGCAGGGGCTGTAGGCGATGATCAGAGACGGGCCGTCGAAGGATTCGGCCTCGATGAAAGTCTTCAGCGTGTGGATGTCTTTCGCGCCGTAGGCGACATGGGCGACATAGACATGGCCGTAGCTCATCGCGATCAGCCCCAGGTCTTTCTTGCCGGTAACCTTGCCGTTGGCGGCAAATTTTGCGATGGCGCCGCGCGGTGTGGCCTTGGAGCATTGGCCGCCGGTGTTGGAATAAACTTCGGTATCCAAGACGAGGATATTGACGTTGCGACCGGAAGCCAGCACGTGATCCACCCCGCCAAAACCGATGTCGTAGGCCCAGCCGTCGCCGCCGAATATCCATACGCTCTTCTTTGCCAGATACTCGGCAAGGCTTGCCAATTGGCGTGCCTCGGCTGTATCGATACCGGCCAGCGCCTTCATCAGTTGTTCGATGCGCTCGCGCTGGGCGAAGATACCCGCTTCCGTGGTCTGGTCGGCTTTCAGGATGGATTCGGCCAGGCCGCCGCCGACTTTATCCTTCATCAGTTCCAGCAATTCGGCGGCATGTTCGGCGTGTTTGTCGATGCTGACGCGGAAGCCCAGGCCGAATTCGGCGTTGTCTTCGAACAGCGAGTTCGCCCAGGCCGGACCGCGCCCTTCGGCATTCTTGCTGTAGGGAGTCGTGGGCAGGTTGCCGCCGTAGATCGAGGAGCAACCGGTGGCATTGGCGATCACCATGCGGTCGCCGAACAACTGGGTGGCCAGCTTGATGTAAGGCGTTTCGCCGCAACCGACGCAGGCGGAAGAAAATTCGAACAGCGGCTGCAACATCATCGCGCCTTTGATGGTGGAGGTACGCAGCTTGGTGCGGTCGAATTCCGGCAGCTTCAGGAAAAACTCGAAGTTTTCCTTTTCCTGCTCGTGCAGCGGCACGATGTCGCGCATGTTGAGCGCCTTGTAGTCAGGGTCGGTCTTGGATACCGCAGGGCAGATGTCCACGCACAGTCCGCAGCCGGTGCAGTCTTCCGGTGCCACCTGGTAAGTGACGTGCATGCCTTGCTCGAATTCCTTGCCCTTGATCTGGATGTGCTTGAAGGTGGGCGGCGCATTTTTGGTCAGGTCGACAGAAAACACTTTGGAGCGGATGGCGGTGTGCGGGCAAACGAGCGGGCATTTGCCGCAGTAGATGCATAATTCTTCGTCCCATACCGGAATTTCCAGCGCCAGCTTGCGCTTGTCCCAGATCGCGGTGCCGGTGGGCCAGGTGCCGTCGGCGGGGAATACCGACACCGGCAGCTTGTCGCCGCGCCCAGTCATGATCTCGGCGGTTACGCGCTTGACGAAATCGGGCGCATCGCTGCCCACCGGATCGGGCATCTCGAAGTTGCTGGTGGCGGCGGCAGGGATCGCTACCTTGTGCAGATTCGCGAGGGTTTCGTCGATCGCTCTCCAGTTGGCTTCGACGACCGCTTTACCCTTCTTGCTGTAGGATTTTTCGGCGGCAGACTTGATCTTCTCGATTGCGAGTTCGCGCGGCAGCACGCCGGAAATGGCGAAGAAACAGGTCTGCATGATGGTGTTGATGCGGCTGCCCATGCCGGTTGCCCTGGCGATGGCATAGGCGTCAATCGCATAGAATTCGATTTTCTTGTCGATGATCTGCTGCTGCATTTTGCGCGTCAGCAGGTTCCACACCTTGTCCGGAGACGTCTGCGTATTGACCAGAAACACCGCGCCCTCGGCGGCGTAATCCAGCATCTCGTAACGCTCGAGGAATACCGGCTGATGGCAACCGATGAAGTTCGCTTCGTTGCTGCCGATCAGATAGGGCGAGTGGATCGGCTTGGGCGAAAAACGCAGGTGGGAAATAGTGATCGCGCCCGCCTTCTTCGAGTCATAGACGAAGTAGCCCTGGCCGTATAGCTCGGTTTCCTCGCCCATGATCTTGATGGTGTTTTTGTTGGCGCCCACCGTGCCGTCGGAGCCGAGGCCATAGAACATGCAACGGTTCACGCCGATGCTGGCATCGTTGCGGAAGTGCTCGTCCCACTTCAGGCTGGTGTGGGTGACGTCGTCGATGATGCCGACGGTGAAATGATTTTTCGGCTGATCCTTCTTCAGTTCGTCGAACACGCTCTTGATCATGCCCGGCGTAAATTCTTTCGAGGAGAGGCCGTAGCGCCCGCCCACTACGCGCGGCATGGCGGCGGTCTTGCTCGCGCCGGAAGTGAAGGCTTCGGCAACCGCCGTTATTACGTCCTTGTACAGCGGTTCGCCGTCCGCACCGGGTTCCTTGGTGCGGTCGAGAACGGCAATACTTCTGGTCGCTGCCGGAATGGCCTTGAGCAACTCGCCGGAGGCGAATGGGCGATACAGCCGGACTTTCACGATGCCCACTTTTTCGCCATGGGCGGTCAGGTGATCTACCGTTTCTTCCGCCGCATCCGCGCCGGAGCCCATCAGGATTACCACTCGTTCCGCATCCGGCGCGCCGATGTATTCGTACAGTTTGTATTGCCGCCCCGTGAGCTTGGCGAATTTGTCCATCGCCTTCTGCACGATGCCGGGCATCGCATCGTAATAGGGGTTGACCGTCTCGCGCGCCTGGAAGTACACATCCGGGTTCTGGGACGTGCCGCGCAGCACCGGATGATCCGGTGTCAGCGCGCGCGCGCGGTGCGCAAAAACCAGCTTGTCGTCGATCATCGCGCGCGCCACTTCGAACGATACCTGATCGACCTTGGCCACTTCGTGGGAAGTGCGGAAGCCGTCGAAGAAATGCAGGATCGGCACGCGCGATTCGAGCGTCGCGGCCTGGGCGATCAGCGCCATGTCCATCGCTTCCTGCACCGAATTGGAGGAGAGGAAGGCAAAGCCGGTCGAGCGCGCCGACATCACGTCGCTGTGGTCGCCGAAAATCGACAGCCCTTGCGCGGCCAGAGAACGCGCCGCCACGTGCATGACGAAGGGCGTCAGTTCGCCGGCGATCTTGTACATGTTGGGGATCATCAGCAGCAGCCCCTGTGAGGCGGTGAAGGTGGTTGCGAGAGAACCGGCCTGCAGCGCGCCATGGATCGTGCCGGCAGCGCCCCCCTCGCTTTGCAACTCGATTACCTCCGGGACGGTGCCCCAAAGATTTTTGACGCCTTCCGCCGTCCATGTGTCGGAATATTCTCCCATCGGCGAGGAGGGCGTGATCGGGTAAATCGCGATCACTTCGCCCGTCAGATGGGCAATGTAGGCGGCTGCTTCATTCCCGTCGATCGTAACCATTTGCGCTTGATGCATCGAAAAACTCCTTCAGTCAGTATTGTTGTGTCCGGTTGCCCGGAGCTGGATTATTAAAAATGGGTTGTCCGGGGAAATTCTACTTGCCCTTGCTTTCAATCAAGTCGTGCAGGATCGGGGTCAGAATGATTTCCATCGCGAAGCTCATCTTGCCGCCGGGCACTACCAGAGTATTGGGGCGGGACATGAAGGAATCGTGGATCATGCCGAGGTAGTAGCGGAGATCAATGTATTCGGATTGGAGAAGATATTTATTGAAGCGGATCACCACGAAGCTTTCATCCAGGGTGGGAATGTCGCGCGCGATGAACGGGTTGGAAGTGTCCACCGTCGCGACCCGCTGGAAGTTGATGTGGGTGCGCGAGAATTGCGGGGTGACATATTTGACGTAGTCCGGCATGCGGCGCAGGATGGTGTCCACCGTCGCTTCGGCGGAATAGCCGCGCTCTTCCTTGTCGCGGTGGATCTTCTGGATCCATTCCAGATTGACCACCGGCACCACGCCGATACCCATATCCACGTACTTGCCCGCATCGATATCGCCATCCGTTGCCAGGCCATGCAGGCCTTCATAAAACAACAGGTCGGAGCCCGCTTCGATGTCTTCCCATGGGGTGAACGTCCCCGGCTTCAAATCGGTCAGGCCGAAGCGCTTTTTATGCAGGCCTGCCTCTTCTTCGCTATGCACATAGTAGCGCCGCCCGCACATGCCGGTTTCGCCGTATTGCCTGAAGGTTCCTTCGATCTTGTCGAAGTGGTTCGCTTCCGGGCCGAAGTGGCTGAACGAATGGTTGCCCGCTTTCGCGGCCTCGGCCACGGCGGCGCGGAACGCCATGCGATCCAGGCTATGCAGGCTATCGCCCTCGATGATGGCGGCAGAAATCTGCTCGCGGCGAAAAATGTTTTCGAAGGCGCGCTTGACGGTGGAGGTGCCCGCGCCCGACGAGCCGGTGACTGCGATGACTGGGTGCTTGCGCGACATGATGTTCTTCCACTGAAACAGTGTAGATGAAATTTTTTATGGGCAGTAATTCTATAACAAAGGCTTCCGTATAACTACTGCGAACCTGAAATACGGGGAACAACCGCGTGGGCACAAAAGCGTGCCCACCCTACGCATTGTAGCGCGATGCCGCTATCATGCCCCCTCTCCATGTCATCAGCGTGCAAAATAGTGCGCCGGCATGCTGCGCTCGGTACGGATCAAATCTTCCGCACGCAGTGCACGGGCCGCTTTAAGAAGTTTTTTCGCCGTTCCGGAACAGATTTTGTGCGCCTCATCAGGCGTTTTATTATAGGCTTGAATTTCGGTCAACTCGCATACTTGGGTATCGCGCTGATCCCAATAACTCGAACATTGGTTAAGCGTTTCATCGATGTTCAATTGAGGATTGCCGCCCTCCTTAACCTGCCAACACGCGGCCACAAGATCATCGCGCATGGCACGCAAGGCAAGCGTGCGGGATGTTTTAGCGACGTACCAGATATAACTGGGATGGTTGGCGCCGAGAAAAGGAACATGCGATATCTGCCCGACGTTTACATAGGCGGGACTTGCGGAAACCGGCAAGTTCACGCCAAGGTTGTCCTGCACCCACTGCCGCACCGGAGCGCCGTAAGCCACCACAGGCAACGGAAACTTTCCCGCTGAAGCGGATATCGAATAGCCCAACATATTAAACGCATAATCCTTGAAATAGGCATACGTTGCCCCCAAAGCCGCACCCGCATTCGCCGGTGCGGCGACCGGAGCGATATCGACGATGCGTTCGAACAAGGGCGTATCGGCGCTGGTTGCGCCATTGATCTGCAACAGGCTTTCCCAGCGGCGGCTGGTGGCCGAATTCAGATAATCCTGCAAAGTCAGGCTCGTATCCGGCGGAAAATGCAGTAGCTGGGCCGACTTTTGATTGGCCATCGCCAGCCCAAGCGGCAGGTAAAAACGCCAATTTTTCTCATCCCATTTCCCGTCTTGCTGCAACTTGAGTTTCGCGGCATAGCCTTGACCGCCAATGTTCAGAAAGTTTGTAATCCTGTCCGGGTAATTTTCGGGCACTGTGCCGCTTAACACGGCGTAATACTGGCCGCTGACAGTCTGCACGTTGACGTTGACATCCCCCAACCCATCCCGTTTAACGCTTTGTCGCAAATACAACTCGATCGTCTGGGCCAAGGTTTGTGGATCCTTGTTATTCGGATAGGCGAACAATTCGGTTAGCGTTTCTTCATTTCCGAGCTGGACGCTCGTTTGTGTTCCCGCAACATTGCCGGGGTTGTCGGCATAAGCGGCGGTGACGAATATCGCAAGCAATGCAATGAGAACGTGGCGAATGCAAATCCTTATCATGTTTGAGTCTCCCTCCGAGAATGAATAATTGCCATGCTGTGCGCATTGCACAACCTGGCGCTTGGGGCGCATTAAAGTGTTGGTCAAAAAATCAGGCGCTGGGCATGGGGTTATCGTTCCCATGCCTGTCCTGAGCCTGTCGAAGTGGCTCCAGCGTGGGAATGCAGTTTGTGCCGCTCCTGCGGCACGGGACGCAGAGCGTCCACAGAGGCGTTCCCACGGAGACCGTGGGAACGATGCAAAACTCCCTTGCCTACCAACACTTTCAAATGCACCCGGCACCTATACTGTATAGCACACAAACAATGCCATGCACTACAATGAAAAGCTGGCCTCATCAACACGACTGCGGATACAGCAAAAAAACAGGCCGGTAAAATGGAAAAATCATTGGAAGCCAGCAGACAAAACATGACGAATGGTGAACCCCAGGACGAAAGCTATCGCCCCTTATCGCCCTTGCAGTTTTGGAAAGAAAGCGATCCGCGCACGCGCGGCATCGTCCTGGCGGCCTGGCTGCTGACACTCGCCGCCAGCATCGGGCTCGGCATCGCTTCAATCGCCTTCGAATGGTCAGGACTGCCGATGCACTTCGGCGGCGTGGATGTCAGTATCACGATATACCCCACGCTGATCTTTTGCATGCTTTGGGTGGTGTGGTTCGGGTTCTGGTGGGGGTTCATTCCCGCTTACTTATCCACTCTCGCCCTGGCTCTCTACTCGGGCATGCCCATCGGATGGGCGTTCGTGTTCGCCTTCTCCGATCCGATAGGATTGGCGGTATTTGCCATTACCTGCCGGGCGATCCCCGTTCCGCTCAATTTGCGTTCGCCGAATTCATCGGCTCTGTTTGTATTTATTTCCTTCGTTTCCGGAATGTTTGGTTCATCCGGCGCCTTTATCTGGGTGTTCGCACAAGGCATCGCACCCTCTGCCTTGCTGCCAATCTGGCAAGGGTGGTGGCTCGGCGCCTTCCTCCAGAATATCGTGCTGGTCGCGCCCGTTCTCATGCTGGCCACCACCAGAGTCATGCGCTGGCGAAACAAACATGATTTGATGAAGCAAGGTACGCCGCATACGCAACGCCAAGTATTATTGATGACCGCCGCCATTCTCGCCGGCGTATTGCTCTATCTTTACGTCGCGATTCGTTTGGTTGGCGGGCAAATTGAATCGGCGCTTCATAGCCCTGATCCCGCCGCATTTAGAGATGTGGCGCGGCTGCAAGTGGAATCTATGCACGGAGTGTTCTGGGTAATTTCTATTCTCATCGCCTTTATTGCATTCTTCGGCTACCAGTTGTTCATTCTATGGGTCGAACGCAAGCAAGCGGAATATGACTTGAACCTTCAAAAGTCCGGGCTTGAAGCCATGGTCGAACAACGCACGCACGATCTCGACGACCGGAACATGAAAATAGCAAAAGCCCTGTCGTTGCAACAGGCCACGCTGGAATCCACCCATGATGCCATCCTGGCCGTTGACCTGAACAACGCATGGGTGCTGTACAACCGGCGGTTTATTGACCTGTGGCATATCACGGATGAAATCATCGCAGCCGGGGATGATAATGCCGCATTGGCCTATGTGCTGGATCAACTGCAAGATGCCGATGGTTTCTTGAACAGGGTGCGCGAGCTATACGCCACCCCGGAAGCCAGCTCTTTCGATATCATCAAGTTCAAGGACGGGAGAATCATCGAACGAAATTCCCTGCCGCAGTTTATCGACGGCAAAGTGGCGGGCAGGGTGTGGAGTTTCCTCGATGTCACCGAGCGCAAACTGGCCGAGACCGAACTGCATCAGGCCAAGGAACTGGCGGAAGCTTCTGCCCATCTGAAGGATCAATTTGTCGCCCTCGTTTCCCACGATCTGCGTTCGCCCCTCCTCAGCATAAAAGGCATGCTTGATATGGCGAAAGCGGGGGGTCAGGACGGCCTCCGGGAGACGGATAAAAACCGCACGCTTGACCGGATAGCCAAGTCGGTCGAGGGGCTGATTTCCCTTATAGAATGTTTGCTCGACCATAACCGCCTCCAGACGGGCAGCATAAAACCGGAAATGAGGTTTAGCAATGCCCGGTCTCTCGTTGAAGGGCGGATCGGCAGGATATCGCATCTGGCTGCCGTCAAAAATATAACGATACAAAACACCCTGCCGGATTCGATGCACCTCTATGCCGACCCGGATTTATACGGGGAGGTCATTCATAACCTCCTGTCGAACGCCATCAAATTTACGCGCAGAGGAGGGGAGATCGCTATTCTCCCCGCGGGCGAATCAACGGTTATCGTCCGGGACAACGGCGTCGGTATCGATGAAAAGATGCTTCCCGACCTGTTCAACATCGGTGTGAAAACCACCACCTATGGCACTGACGATGAAAGGGGGAGCGGGCTTGGATTACCGTATTCGTTCGGCATTATGAAAGCGCATGGGGGGAGCCTGACGGCGGTGCCGATAAAAGGCGGGGGGACAGAATTTCATGTCACCCTGCCCAGGCATGACACCATCGTACTCATCGTCGACGATCAGGATATCCAGAGGGCTATCATGAAAGACATGCTTGCCAAACTGGGTAGTATCCAGGTGGTCGAGGCGCGCAACGGCGCCGAGGCGTTGGAGATGCTGCAACACATCATGCCCGCCGTCATCGTCACCGATATCCAGATGCCGGTGATGGACGGCTTTGAACTGGTGCGGCAGATACGGGATTTGCCGCAATACGAGATGGTGCCCATCATGGCGGTCACGGCGTTCGCCGGAGCCGATCCCGCAGAATTGCGGGAAAAGCTCCTTATGCTGGGCGCTGACGATTTCGTTGCCAAGCCGCTAACGGAAGAAGAGTTCCTGCCGGTGGTGGCGCGGTATCTGGGTATTGCGTGACCGAAACGTGATGATAGTGCTTGCACTTTTCATATAAAACGCTATCATTTCGCCATGAACAACAAGCATCGCAAGACGCTCGAAACCGTCTTCTCTGACCCGATTAGCGGAAACCTGCCGTGGGATCGTATCGAGGCGCTACTGGTGGCTGTCGGCTGCAATGTTGTAGAAGGAAGCGGATCGTCGGTGACATTCGAGAAGGATGGCAGGCGGGCATATTTTCACCGCCCGCATCCGCAGCGCGAAGCGCTCATATATCGCGTCAAGGCGGCACGCGAATTTTTGATAAAACTGGAGATCACACCATGAAAAACACGATGACATACCGTGGTTATACGGCCAGCATGGAATTTGACCCGGACGATAACATCCTGATCGGGCGAGTGCTGGACATCGACGACATTATCAGCTTTCACGGGGAATCGGTCGCCACGTTCACGGGCGCTTTCCATGAGGCTGTTGACGACTATGTTTCCGCCTGCGAAAAGCTGGGGCAGACGCCTGAAAAACCCGCTTCCGGACGACTGATGTTGCGCGTTGACCCCGCGGTTCACGCTGCGGCACTCAAGGCCGCAGCGCACACCGGGCAGAGCCTTAACAGATGGGCTGAGCGGGTGCTGCGGCAAGCTGCCCATGCTTGACGTTGAGTGACCGAAACACCTGTTTAACGTGGAATTCGCGAAGCGATTCGTTTGCCCTTTCTGGGTGAAACAACTAGCCATTCGACTAGGCTGCAAACAACCGCAGCCAAGTCGCTGGTTATCCCGCCTGCGGGGGAAAGTTGGATAGGGGGAAACGGTCATGGCAAGTTTCATAATCAGGGGCGACAAACTTGCCATGACCGTTAGATCAACCCTTCTCTTTTCGCCCTTATCAACGCTTCCTCGCGGCAACCTGCTTGCAGTTTTTTGTAAATGCCTTTGACGTGCCAGTGTATGGCATGGGTGGTCACACTCATCTTCTTCGCTATCTCCTTGTAGCATAGCCCCAGGCTGATCTGGCGAAGGATGTCCCTTTCCTTGCCGCTTAAGGCGGGGGCGGAATCCGGGTCGCCGATCTGCATATTCGCGATGATGCCGCGCGCGATTTTTGGCGTGATCGGCACCCCTCCGCTGTCGAGTTCGGTGATCGCCTCAAGCATGTCCGCCCCGGAAATATTTTTAAGCAGATAGCCCGTAGCCCCGGCTTTAAGGGCATCGAACACGGTTGGCATGTCATCGTGGGCGGTGAGTGCGATGATCTCCATCTCCGGCAATCGGGCCTTGGATTTTTTGATAAGCTCGATGCCGCTCATGTCGGGCATGCCGATGTCGGTGATCAGCAGGTCTGGCATGACGGTTTCCAGCTCATCGTAGGCAAGCCGGGGATCGGCATACGCCCCCGCCATTTCCAGTTTTTTATCTCCGCGCAACACCAACTGAAGTTTATCCAGTTGCACCGGGTCGTCATCGACAAGGATGATCTTCATGCTTTTCCATTCTCTCGGGTTTCCTGTTTGCGGATAGTACGGGTTTGGTGACAGTTCCGCCAACGAATAGCAAAGCACCTACCAATAATCTACCCATCTAATTTTCGTGTGGAATACCGCAACGCGTAATAATGGTTTCACGCCGAATTCGCCCAACACCTGATCGGGCAAGCGCAAACTCTACGCGCAAGTCACCGTACATTTCGCTGCCGGTTCATCCGGCCCGGAGAAGAAACCGTATGAAAATTTTGCTGATCGACCACCATGCATTGTTCCGCGAAGGGCTGCGCCGGATATTGCAGCAACTGCCTGGCGGCGTGGGCGAGATATTGGAGGCAGGGAACTTCACCGATGGCTTGAATCTTGCCAGGCATCACCCGGATCTGGATTTGGCGTTGATCGAGTCGAAGTCGCCGGGGTGCGAGGGCGCAATTTCCATCAAATTTTTCCGCCAGTGTTACCCGCATATTCCGGTCGTGGTGGTGTCCAGTGAGGAAGGCCATCTCGCCACAAACAAGGCCTTGAACAATGGCGCAAGCGGCTTCGTGAACAAGAGATCAACCGTGCCGATCTTGCTGAATACTTTAAATTTAGTGCTTCCCGGCAATGTATATGTGTCGCCGCAGTTTTTACAAAAATCCGGTATGGCAACCTGGAACAAAAGCAATCCCAATGGGATTCGGGGTCCGAATGCGGGTGAACATGGCTTAACCGCACGCCAGGTAGATGTTTTGAGATGTCTGGCTGCGGGTCTCAGCAACAAGGAAATTGCCGAAGCGATCAATCTTGCTGAAGGAACCGCTAAAGCGCATATAGCGGCGATATATCAGATATTGCGCGTTAATAACCGCATAGAGGCAATGCGGGTTGCAAAGCAGCTAGGCTTGGGCGGTATGCCCCATTCCGCAGTTAAACCTGAATCCGGCAAATTACCCGGTCATGCAGGGCTAATTGGGAGTGGCGCTGAAACAATGATGAAGCGAATTCAGATCTAATTCCAATTCTAAATTAAACCTAAGCCGGACAAGCCGGAACCAAACAGTAGGAGCGCCGCCCTCGGCGCGAACAGGGGCTGCAAATCGCGGCGAGGGCGCCGCTCCCACAAGGTTGTTTTGCGCGCTGAATTTTTTATCGCCCAACCCATTATTGCTGCTTTGTAAAGACGGAAATCTTGTCATGAAATGAGATCATTTGACCGGTAAGAGGCTAAAAACCTCAGTTCGAACCACGGAAGACACGGAAGACACGGAAGACACGGAAAAGGCGGGGTTTGTTGGAGTATACTGTACAGCACAGTAAGATTAATACACTCCCTTTTCATTGAGAAATGTGCCGTACTTCCGATCCTCGTCGAGAACATGGCGCACCAGCCAATGCTCCATGAAATTCGGGAAACCCTCTTTGGCAGACATATCGCCTCCAAGCACCCGTTCCTTATATCCGACGACCTGCCGGATCAGCTCGCCATGTTTTTTGCCATGCCCGTTGGCGCCCGGATAACTGTAAAGCGCCATCAACTTCTCCTCGGCGGCGAAGTGATAGTGTGTGTAATCGACCAGTGCGTCAAAGGCGTTGGAAAGCGAATCGCGATCCGAGTTATTGCGCAAATGCTCCATGATCGTATTGGCGATCTCGAATAGCCGCTTATGATGGCCGTCCATTTGGGCTACATGGATGGAGAATGAGTCATTCCAGATAAATGTTTCCGCATGGTTATCGCCACGCACAATACGTGCAGCCCTTTGCTGGTGGCTTTCAAAAATTTTCCAGCGCAGTATCGGCACATCTTCCAGAAGTTCACCGGGTATCTGCACAGCTATCGTCTCTTCCAGCACGCGCAGGCGAAACAGGCTGGGAACCTTGAGAACTGCGCCTTCCTCACCGAAGAAATCGCGCTGTTTCAGCATTTCCAGAACTTTGCTGTCCACCGTGCGCTCGACGAGGCCGGAACGGATAATGTTGACAACTTGAATATCCTTGCCGCCGATAATTTCGCCAAGCTGGAAACACCGCTCTGTCGCACCGTCGATGATGCGCCCGAAAACCGCAACCGGAAGGCCTTCGCTAAACAGGCTTGTCGCATTCAGGAAGGTGCGCATATCGGCAACGCGGCGCACGCGATCCAGTAACCCGTTGCGGCGTACGACTTCGGCATAGAGGCCGACCGGTAGCCGCAACACCCGCACGAAGGAGGATGCACGATAGGTGTGCTGGGCAGGGCAGTTGTCCAGCATGGTGTCGTCACCGATCAGCGAACCTGCCGACAGGCTGCCAAACAGGTTATCGCGGGTGCGTATCTTCTCCACCCGCCCGCTTAGCAGCAACAACAACTCCTGAGGTGTCTCGCCTTCCTTGAGGAAGATGGCTCCGGGGTTGATTTCCCTGATGTGGTGATTGACCAGCATCCGCAGGTCATGGAACGATACTCCGGGAAGATTGGCTTGCAGATAGTTATAAGCATGGCGGCGCAAGCTCTCCGACTGCCCCTCTATCAATACGTCAACGGTGCCGAATGCGGCGCTGGAGCCGATCTCCTTTTCCTCCGGAGTCAGTTCGGTGGCACGGTGGGCCAGCAGGATGCGGGTGGAAGTATCTTCCCGGAAGTCCTTTGCGTCGCCGTGGATCAAGCCACCGCCCACGTCGATTTTTTTCAGGTCGAACGGAACCAGATAGGCCGCACGGGTGCGTTCAAAGGCCGGTTGGTCGAGACCCGGCGCCTCGTGCCGGTCGGTGACCATACCCTTGAGAACATTCAACGACACGATATCCGCGAAATGGGCATAGGTGCGGTAACCGTCGCCCCACAGGGTGCGAAATACGAAGATATTGGTCTCCACGGGATGCGGCGATAAAACCGGCATCACTTCCAGGCCATCGACATCGTTCCACGTATCGAAAACGAGATCCCTGACATCGAAGAAATCGGTAAAGCGCTCTTCTTCCGCTCCCAGCAATGCGGCCAGTTTTTTCTCCACAGAAGCACGCACCAGCGGCGTCGCAAAATAACGGATGCGCCGGCCGGCACGCATCAGCGCGGTAAGCCCGGCGAAATGGTCATCGTGCGCATGGGTATGAAAAATACCGTCCACCTGGTCGATGCCGATGCCCAATGCTGCCATGGTGTTGACAAGATGCGGGCCGGCGTCGATCAGGTAGAGGTTTCCCTGATAGGTGATGATGCTCGACATGCTGGGGCGATTGACGTCCCATCCATCGCCCTCGCCCGAGTGGATGACGGCAAAATATTCCGGCTCGAACCTGCGGAAGCCCAGCGGATAGGCGCATTCGTAGGCAACGCCGGGAGGGAGGTTGAGATCGGCCGTCGCCGTCTCACCCCTGTAAGAAAATTCAAAAACATTGGGCCGCAGCCGCCGCAGGCTTACGCCATCCGCGATCTCCACCGCGCCGTCGCCGACAACGCGGGTATCGATAAAATCGCTGGTTGGCCGGATACGCCCAAAGGCAAACTTCAGCTTCAGGCGCATCATCTCGGTGGCCTGTTCCTCGGGTACGCCCGCCTGAATGATTTCCTCGCGCGACACCAGCCCGTAATTTCCCCGGTAGATATAGCGCATCTGCGATTCGACCTGGTCAGCCGAGCCGATCAGCACGGGCTTATGTCCGGTGTTGTTCGGATGCCCTGGCAGAATCAATCCCTGCTTGTAGAGCATCTGCAAAACCGGGAATTCGGCAAGATTGGCAAACTCTCCGTTCTGCAACAAAATATCCGAAAGCAGGATGGCGTTGGGTCCGGTCTCGCAGGTAACGCCTTTAACCTCTTTCGGCAGGATCAGACCGCGCTTGATCAGATGTTTGACAGCATCCGCCGGACACCCGCACAGCACGCGCAGGTTGGCTTCGGGAACCTCTACCCACTGAATCCCGTGCGCGACATCAATCTTTTGAATTCCCATGCGTGGCCTTTTGCACTAAAGCTTTATAACAACATCCATTTTACGATGGAAGATTCGACAGAGGCATAATCTTACTGTGTCACAAAGCGCTGAAGGGCGCATTGCGGCGTTAAAATCAGGCTCAAAATGCTCATTTACTACATGTAAACTCCGCTTTTTCGCCCGATTTCGCCTTGCACCGCATCCCTTGATCGCTTTGTGACACAGTAAGAATAAAAATCGCATCAAGGGCCATCACCTTTGCAATCCCTATCCTCGAATGAGCAGGTGTTGTCCTGTATGTGGCCTTTGTAATGCTTCTCGAACGAACGGCATAAATCCGGTTTGAAAAGCCACTGATGATCCGCGTCGGCAAACAGTTTTGCGTCTATCGGAAATTCCTGCTTCTGGTAAACCTCGATAATTTGCACATCATCGGGCGCTATGTCATTCCGGTGGAGATATTCCACCAAACCGCAAATCGTATCCGAGAAATAGGAATTGTATTCTTCGCTCCCCTCAAAGATGCGAATTCTGGCCTCATAGGTATAGGGCAGGCTCTTATCGTATTTCGATTTTGGACCGAGTAATTTTTCAAATAAACCCATGATAGCCCTCGTTGAAATTGCGCTTTGATCTAAATTCATCGTTCCCACGCTCCGCGTGGGAACGATCATGAAAGTTTCTCGGCATTGATGTTGGGCGCGCTACGCTTTGCCCAACCTGCGCACTGTGCCAGCCAGCATACCAATGGCGACCCTTTTAATCAATGCTGGTTTTGCAACTGGCGCTTTCAATCGTGTATCATTACGCCATGTTTTAGCAGGGGGAATTGTGAAAG
This sequence comes from Nitrosomonadales bacterium, assembly GCA_016218475.1. Taxonomy (GTDB): domain Bacteria; phylum Pseudomonadota; class Gammaproteobacteria; order Burkholderiales; family Gallionellaceae; genus Gallionella. Next base: position 15,079 of record JACREB010000216.1, read on the forward strand.
CATCATTATTTCTGGATTTTGAAAACCCCATCGCCGAACTGGAAGAAAAAATCGAGCAACTGCGCTATGTGCAGGACGATTCGGCACTCGATATTGCGGATGAAATCACGCGCCTGTCCAAAAGGAGCGAGGCGCTGACCAAAGATATTTATGCCAAGCTTTCACCCTGGCAAATCTCGCAGGTTTCGCGCCATCCGCAACGCCCTTACACGCTGGATTACATCGAAAACCTGTTCACCGACTTTGTGGAGCTTCACGGCGATCGCGTGTATGCAGACGACAAGGCCATCATCTGCGGTTTGGGGCGTTTCAACGGGCAAAGCGTGATGGTGATCGGCCATCAAAAAGGCCGCGACACCAAGGAAAAGATCGCGCGCAATTTCGGTATGCCGCGCCCCGAAGGCTACCGCAAGGCGATGCGCCTGATGCGCGCGGCGGAGAAATTCGGCATCCCCATCATGACTTTCATCGATACTCCAGGGGCTTATCCGGGTGTGGGTGCGGAAGAGCGCGGCCAGTCCGAGGCAATCGGGCGCAACTTGTATGAGATGACTGAATTGCGCGTGCCGATTATCTGCACCGTGATAGGCGAGGGCGGTTCTGGCGGCGCGCTGGCGATTGCGGTGGGCGATGTATTGCTTATGCTGCAATACAGCACTTACTCGGTGATTTCGCCGGAAGGCTGCGCTTCGATTCTGTGGAAAAGCGCGGAAAAAGCGCCGGATGCCGCGGAGACTTTGGGCATTACCGCGACGCGCCTGAAGACCTTGGGGCTGATAGACAAAATTATCAGCGAGCCGCTGGGCGGTGCGCATCGCGATTATGCGGCGACCATGCAGAACGTGAAAAAAGCGTTGCAGGAAGCGCTCAAGGCCGCACAAAGCAAGCCGACGGCCACCTTGTTGCAGGACCGTTTCAACCGCCTGATGAGTTATGGCAAGTTCAAGGAAGCCAAACCCGGCTAATTTCACCGAGCGGGTCGCGGCACAGATCGCGCCGTTGCTTCCCGCGCACAGCTCGATCCTGATCGGCCTGAGCGGCGGAGTGGATTCGGTGGTGCTGCTGCATCTGCTGCACAAACTCGCGCCCCGTTTTTCATGGCAGATATCCGCGCTGCATGTCCATCACGGCATCAGCCCGAACGCCAACAAATGGGCGGATTTTTGCGCCGATCTCTGTGCGCGCTACCTTGTTTCCCTGCATATCGAACACGTGGACATCGCGCCGCTGCGCGCGCACGGCATCGAAGCGGCGGCGCGCAAGCTTCGCCACGCGGCGTTTGCCGGCCAACCCTGTGATTTTGTGGCGCTGGCGCACCACGCCGACGATCAGGCGGAAACCCTGCTGCTGCAACTGTTGCGTGGCGCAGGAGTGCGTGGCGCAAGCGCCATGCCTGTCCTGAGCCAGTCGAAGCGGCCTGCCCTGAGCCTCCTGAGGTATCGAAGGGCGGAGCAACCGCCACTTACCGAATGCACAGCAGAGCCCAATTTTGTGCGCCCGCTGTTGCACTGCTCGCGGCAGGAAATTCTCGACTACGCCGTAGCGCATCATTTGCAGTGGATAGAAGACGAAAGCAACGCCGACGACAGCTATCCGCGCAATTTTTTGCGGCATCGCGTGATGCCGTTGCTGGGTGAGAAATTTCCGGCCTGCCGCGACACCCTGGCGCGTAGCGCGCAGCATTTCGCCGAAGCGAGCGAACTGCTCGATGACTTGGCGCGGCTGGATGCACCAAACTTACTCCCCTCTCCCGCAGGGATTGAACAGGGCTTTTCTCGTTTGCCCCCTCTCCCGCTTGCGGGAGAGGGTTGGGGAGAGGGCTTCTCGGGGAGAGGGGCTGGGGGAGAGGGTTTGGGGAGGGAAGATGTCCACGATGAAACCCTTGAAATATCGCGCCTGCAATCCTTTTCTCACCCCCGAGCAAAAAATCTGCTGCGCTATTTTCTGCACAGTATCGGAGCGCCGATGCCGCAAGTCACACAACTGGACGATATGCTGCAACAGCTATGCAATGCGCGGCGAGATGCGGCGGTATGTGTCGAATATGGCGATGGCTGGCAGGTGCGCCGCTATCAGGGCAGGGTGTATGCGCTGCGCGCGCCGGGCGATTTCGACCGGAACCTTGTACTGACATGGCATGGCGAAGCGGAACTGGGCTGGCCTGCGTCGAATACACGGCTGCGCTTTGATCCCGCACATGCAACCGGCCTCAGCCTCGCGAAATTGCAGCGCGCGCCGGTAACGCTACGCCTGCGGCACGGCGGCGAAACCCTGCACCACCACCCCAATGCCGCGACGCGCACACTGAAGAATCTGCTGCAGGAACACCGTGTCCCACCCTGGCAACGCGACCGTTTGCCGCTGCTGTATTGCGGCGAAGAACTGGTATGCGTGCCGGGTGTGGCGATTGCGGCGGAGTATCAGGCTGGTGCGGAAGAGGCGGGGGTGCAGTTTTGTGTTGTAAATTCAACCTGAAAAACGCAGTTAATGAAGAACATTCCAATATTTCAACGGATTATGCCGCTTTCGTAGGTGCGAATTTATTCGCACATAACCTGTTGTTTGGTCGAAGGCAAAGTCGCCCACCTCAGCGCCGACGCCAGCCAACAGCAACAAACCAACAACAAAACCGGCAGCAACCCCCCGTCAACCTACCGCGCCCTGATCGACCTCAAGGCGCAACACCTCATCGCCGACGGCGTGCGCCACAGCCTCACCCCCGGCATGCAAGTCACCGCAGAAATCCACCTCGGCATCCGCACCATCCTCGAATACCTGCTCTCGCCCGTGATGGGCGCGTTTCAGGAAGCGGGGAGGGAGAGATGAGAAGGATGAACCGGATGAGCACACCGAAAAACATAGTAGGTCGGATTAGCGTTTTTTGCGTAACCCGACATGCGCCTTGGCAGCAAAATGCACTGTCCTCAACAAACCACACCTATAACAAGGAATGGCGGCAAGAGCAAAAAAACCGAGAAAATTTTGCACGGAATAGCGTGGCGGACATGTGGGTGGGGCGACGGCATCCTCCCGGCTGGAGCGGGCTCAGTTACTCCATTTTTCCCAGCACACTCTAGGCGAAATAACAGGCAGATTATCCACCATCTCAAGCGCCAGCAACTCGGCGTCGCCCGTGACAAAACAATCCGCATCGGCCTGCAATGCGCACGCAATAATCCACGGATCATCCACGTCACGAATAGGCAAAGCGGGCGCAACGGCCTGCGCGGGAATCACACGCAACAAACGCAACTCGGCCTCAACTTTGATCAGCAACTCGCTGTTAGCGCGAAACTTGCGTTGCAGAATATCCAGCACTTCAATAATCACGGGTTCGCCGATAACGATTTCATGCCCGGTCAACAGCCGCTCGTACAAATCGGCGCACAACCCGCGTGTGGCCAACGCGCTGACCACAACGTTGGTATCCAGAAACACCTTCACGAAACGGCCTTAAACACATCCTCGTCAGTTAAAAAACCATTTTGTTCGGCGAACGGCATCACCTCGCCGCGCACCGATCGAAACCTCACCAACGCCAATTGGCGGCGCAACGCCTCGCGCACAATATCGCCCTTGGGTCGATGTGCGGCCAACGCAGCCTGCGTGAGTTCACGCTCAAGCGCATCGTCGATACGAATACTTAAAGTAGCACCCATGGCAACCTCCAAATCAAGTGTGCTTCATTGTAACACGGCGAGCTATTCTTACACATACAATCAAGCGGCGAACGATGCAGCGCACCTACCTTATCAAACGGAAGAGAAGAGCCTCTCATGCTAACCCTGCTGGCATTTCTTGAACTCCTGCACTCGCTCATCCGGCGCATCGCGCATTGGATGCGCACACCGCATGGTTTGCACTACCCCCGCAAACTCGCGCAACCGGTTGACAGGCGCAACCACCGCCACACCCCGCAAAAACCGGAATGGCTCAAAGCCGAAATCATCCGGCTCAAAGCGCTTATGCCCCAGGCCGGATGGGCTGCTGGTGGGATATGAATTGAGGCGTTAACAAGAAATTCCGTTCGCCCTGAGCCTGTCGAAGGGTGTCCGCGACAAAACGCGCCCGTGGTGAGGAATGATAGTGAGAACGAGGAGAAAATTGCGGAAAGTTTATGCAACGAGCAAGAATTTTAAGAAAAGCAGGGAATGGAAACACCAAAAAACTGATGGAGAGGCGAAAAAAATGAAGAAATCATCACATGAAATAGTACGGCGGACGCGCGGACGGGACACTGGGGCTGCAAATAAATCGCTTGAGCCAATTCGAACGCAAGCGCAAAGCAGGCGCGAAGCTTGACTAACTCGATGAGCCATGCGAAGGTTCGGCATCATGGAAAACAATATCAATATTGCCGAACTGGTGAAGGGTGTAGGCGGGCTGGTCACGCTGCCGGATGTGTTCATCCGCATCAATCAACTGGTCGAAAACCCCAACAGCAGCACAGCCGACATCGCCAAAGCGGTGAGCCAGGATCCTTCGTTCACCGTGCGCCTGCTGCGGGTGGCCAATAGCCCGTTCTACGGCTTTCCCTCCACCATCGATACCGTTTCCAAAGCCGTGTCGGTGATCGGCACCAGCCAGATCCGCAATCTGGCGCTGTCGATGTCCGCCGCGAGCACCTTTGCCGGTTTGCCCAACAATCTGGTGTCGATGGACAATTTCTGGCACCACAGTTTGTATTGCGCACTGGTTGCGCGCATCCTGGCCAGGCAGGCGCGCAAGTGCGATCCTGAAGCGTTGTTTACGGCGGGATTGTTGCACGACATCGGCGAGCTGATCATTTTCAACCGCTTGCCGGAGCAGGCCAAGGAATCCTTGCTGCTGGTGCTGGATCAGGTTGACGATTTGCCGGTGTACCAAGCCGAACGCCAGATCATCGGTTTCGACCACGCTCAGGTGGGCGGTGAATTGGCGCGCCAATGGGGTCTGCCCCCGCTATTGGAGGAATGCATCGCCTACCATCACTCCATCGCCGAGGCGAAACGCTACCCGAGAGAAACTGCGCTGGTTCACCTTGCCAACATTCTTGCGCAGATGGCGGAAGTGGATACGCTGGCGCTTGAGGATGTCTCGTCAGTCGCCCCTCTGGCCTGGCAAATCACCGGCCTTGGCGAAGATGTTATCGAACTGGTAGTGCGCGAGGCGCAGGAAGAAATTGTCGAGGCCAAAAAACTGTTTCTCGGAAATTAACCGGGATTGACCGGCGAAGCGCTTCATACAGAACCCACATCATGGCTATATCTTCCATCCCGCGTGCCCCGCTTGTTTTACCCGGCTTCGAGCATGTCCGGCGCAACTGGAACGCTACCTACGAAACTTATGCGGCCCGTCTCCTTCCCGGCGAGTATTACGTCACGATTAACGACGAGGGCGTCTATACGACGCTCGGTTCGTGCATTTCCGCCTGCATCCGCGACCGGGTTTCCGGAGTCGGCGGCATGAACCATTTCATGCTGCCCGCTTCCGCCGATGCCGACGGCTGGAAATCGACCAGCCTGAGCGCCGCGACCCGCTACGGCAATTTCGCCATGGAGCACCTGATCAACGTGATCATGAAAAATGGCGGACAGCGCCAGAATCTGGAAGTCAAACTTTTCGGCGGCGGGCGCATCCTGCAAAATATGACCGATGTCGGCATGCGCAACATCAGCTTTGCCCGGGACTACATCCAGACCGAAGGGCTCAAAGTGGTGGCGGAGGATGTGGGGGATGTCTATCCGCGCATGGTGGTTTATTTTCCCGCCACCGGAAAAGTGCGGGTAAAGCGGCTGCGCTCCTTGCATAACAACACCATTGCAGAAGAAGAAATTCGTTACATCAGCACCGTGGAAAGCAAACCGGTGAGCGGCGAGATCGAGCTGTTCTGAGATTGTGCCATTCTGTTCTATCAGCAGAGTGCAATCAAAAATGCTGGAATTCTACTGGTAGCGTGCGCTGTGCGCACGACAATACGGCCATGAACCGTGCGCACAGCGCACGCTACGAAGGGTGCATTCGAAAGTGGTGGACAACAAGCAAAAGCCCCTCTCCCCTTGCGGGGTGAAAACCGCTACCCGTCCACCACTTTCAAATGCACCCCGCTACGAACGAAAGCAATCCTGAAGCTCCAGGAATTGTTATCATGTCCGACCTTGAAGGTACCCCGAATTTATTTCGCAACGAACAGGATCGCAAATGGCAAAAACAAATTACACTTTCGAGAAGCGCCAAAAAGAACTGGCCAAGAAAAAGAAGCAGGAAGAGAAGCGGTTGAAGAAAGCTGCATCACAGGGCGGGCAGCCGGTGGATGGTGCATTGCAGGATGACACCCCGCAGCCACCCGTTGATGGGGCGACGGCTATCTGATTGACGCTACGCATATGGGTAAAGAAACTGCGCAGCAGCCCCACGAGCACAAGCTAACGCTGGACGAGCTGTTGCACTTGCTGCTGCAAGACGGCATGGTGTCGCCGGAGGAGGCGGGAAAGCTTTCCAGGAACCGCAAGTCTGACCATTCCAACGTGCATCCGCTGGTGGTGATCGGCGAGCAGAAGTGGCGCAGCTTGCTGCCCCCGTTCAAGCCGCTCGGTGTCGAATTCCTTACCGAGTGGCTTGCGGCCCGGATCGGTATGCCGTATTTCCACATCGATCCGTTGCAACTGAATTTTAGCGGCATCGCCAATGTCGTTTCCAAGTCTTACGCCGAGCGGCTCAAGATCATGCCGGTCAAGATTGGCGCGGGCGAGGTGACCGTCGCCACCGCCGAGCCGTTCCTTACCGATTGGGTGGCAGAACTGGAGCGCATCCTCAACCTGAAAATCAGGCTGGTGCTGGCCAGCCCGCTCGACATTAACCACTATTTGCCGGAAATCTACAGCCTCGCCAATTCGGTGCAACTCGCCAATAAGGCCAGGGCGGGGCAGGGTGTCGGCGTGCAGAATTTCGAGCAACTGATCGAGCTGGGCAAGAACAAGAATCTGGATGCCAACGAGCAGCATGTCGTCACGCTGGTGGACTGGCTGTTCAAATACGCCTTCGAACAGCGCGCCAGCGACATCCACCTGGAACCGCGCCGCGATATCGGCATCGTGCGTTTCCGCATCGACGGTGTGCTGCATCAGGTCTACCAGCTTCCCGCCAATGTTACCAACGCCATCACCAACCGCATCAAGCTCCTCGGGCGCATGGATATGGTGGAGAAGCGCAGGCCGCAGGATGGACGCATCAAGACCGTGAGCGACGATGGCGATGAAATCGAGTTGCGCCTTTCCACCATGCCGACGGCCTTCGGCGAAAAACTGGTGATGCGGATTTTCGATCCGGAAATTCTGGTGAAAAACTTTGCCGATCTCGGTTTTTCGCGCGAACAGACCGCGCTATGGAGCAGTTGGACGCGCCAGCCCAACGGCATCGTTCTGGTGACCGGCCCAACCGGCTCCGGCAAGACCACCACGCTGTATTCCACGCTGAAACAGATTGCGACCCCGGAAGTGAATGTCTGTACGGTGGAAGACCCGATCGAAATGATCGAACCGGCGTTCAACCAGATGCAGGTGCAGCACAACATCGGGCTGAACTTCGCCGACGGTGTGCGCACCCTGCTGCGGCAAGACCCGGACATCATCATGGTGGGCGAAATCCGCGATGTGGAAACCGCCGAAATGGCAATACAGGCGGCGCTTACCGGGCATCTGGTGCTGTCGTCCCTGCATACCAACGACGCGCCTTCCGCCATCACGCGCCTGCTCGAACTGGGCGTGCCCGCTTATTTGCTCAATTCGACGTTGCTGGGGGTGATGGCGCAACGCCTCGCGCGCACCCTGTGCCCGCATTGCAAAACAAAAGGCGAAATCAGCGACGAGACCTGGCAGGAACTGGTCAGCCCGTGGAAAGCGGCAAAGCCCGTGCAGGTCAACATTGCCACCGGCTGTCTCGAATGCCGCATGACCGGCTATCGCGGGCGCACCGGTATCTATGAAATGCTGCCGCTCGGCGCGGAAATGCAAAAGCTGGTGGTCAAGGATGCCGACCTCGCCAAGATCAAGGCATTGGCGCAACGCGAGGGCATGAAGCCGCTGCGCCTGAGCGGGGCGGAAAAAGTTGCGGCAGGATTGACCACGGCGGAGGAAATCATCAAGATCGCGCCGCCTATGAGTTAAGCCCTACCGCGACCATTGGCACAAAGTTGTGCCACGCGACGCATAGCAGCTCATCCACAACATGCACCTGAATACGTTCTTTGCCAAATCAACACCCGTCGCAGCAACCTTCACTCGGCTGGTAGTGCATATTGGCCGTATCGAAACATGAACTGTCTTTCACCACTTCCAGGACAAGTAAAGGAGAAGCATGTATCAGCAGTTTAGCATCTCACCCGAAGAGGGTAAGCGCGCCAAATGGCCGCATGAAATATTTCTGATCAACCTGGTCTTAAACCACATATTTGTATTTGTCGCCACGGTTGCGGTGGCCAATGCTTTTCCCCTGTTGCCGGTGCTGGTCCCTGTCATTTCACTCTCCATCACCGGCTACATCCTGCTCAAGGCCCGGCAGGTTGCCGCAGGAAATGACACATGGTTCGTAAAATCACACTGGCGGATTGCGGCCGGACGCAACCGGATTTTCATGTTATTGCTGGCCGTTGCCTGCGTGGTCAGCGGTGGCGGGCTTTGGCTTTCCAGAATGATGGGCTGGGCCAAAATTCAGACCATCGCCCTGATTGGCGGCGTGGGGCTGTTGCCCTTCATGATGTCGCTGCTGGTGCTGATCGTGCTCGGCAATGACTCCGTGTTTCAGGCGCGCACCGGCAAACTGCCGAAACATTTTGTAGAGCAAAACCCCGACCCGCAACCGGCTACCCGATAATGGCAACAGAACATAAACTCTACTGGAGCGTCGGCATCTTCTCCGCCCTGATCTTCGTTGGCTCATTATTAGTGCCGGGCAAGCCAGTCGAAAAAACAGACTTGCCCTGGCACATCGAACACCCTGCGGCAGGCGCGACGCGCATCTTCGGTTTGACATTGGGGCAGGCCACCACCAACGAGGCCGAGCAGCGTTTCCGGGAAGGGGCAAAATCCAGCCTGTTCAAGTCGCCTGAAGGAAAACTGGTCGCCGAGATGTTTTTCGAGCAAGTCACCATGGCGGGATTGAAATCCAGAATCGTCGTAAGCATCGCCGTTCCAGAGGCAGAACTGCAAGGCATGTACGAACGCGGCTTGCGTATGAGCGGCACCGGCAGCGGCAAGAAAATCACGCTGGCGACGGATGATGTGGCACGGGTGCGCACACTGCCGATCAGCGGCTTGACCTACATGCCGTCGGTTCGCCTGGAAGAAGAGGTTGTCAGCAAGCGCTTCGGCCAACCGGCACAACGCATCAGGGAAAAGAAAAGCGGGGCAATCCATTGGCTGTACCCGCAACACGGGCTGGACATCACGCTTGGCAACGATGAAAAACCCGTGCTGCAATATGTCCCGCCCAAGGATTTCGATAGGCTGTTGCAGCCATTGCTCTTGAATGGAGAAGCGCTCAGCTAGATTTGCCTGTTTTGCCGCTCTTGCTGTTATCCGGGTAGTCCATCATATCTTCATCGTCATCGAGCAGAATCCGGTTTGCATTGCCTTCCATGTCTTCGTACTGTCCTTTCTTCACCGCCCATATCAGCACGGCGAGGAACACCAATCCGAAAATCAGCATACCGGGTATCAAACTGTAAATTACTTCCATACCACCCCCCAATCCGGGTGAGCCGAAACCAATGTAGGTCGGGCTCTGCCCGACATGGTGGGCAGAGCCCACCCTACGGTTTCCGTTGAAAAATTCTTGTCATGTTTTGAGATCATTTTGTTGATAAAAGGCTAAACAAGGTTCGTATGCGCGCCGCATTGCCGATCACCACCAGAGAACTGATCGGCATGGTGATCGCCGCCACCAGTGGCGTCACCAGCGCCATCATCGCCAGCGGCACCATGATAGCGTTATACACGAAGGACAATCCGATATTTTGCTTGATGGTGCGCAGGGTGCGGCGCGACAGCAGGGTCGCCAGCCGCACCTTGTCCAGCTCGTTGTGCATCAGCACGATGTCGGCGTTTTCCACCGATACGTCTGTGCCCGAGCCGAGCGCGATGCCGACATCGGCGCGGATCAGCGCGGGCGCGTCGTTGATGCCGTCGCCCACCATCGCGACCACCGCGCCGCGCTGCTTCAACTGCCGGATCACCTGATCCTTGTCCTGCGGCAGCACTTCGGCGATGACTTCCATGCCGCCCAGTTGCCGCGCAATCGCCTCGGCAACCGGCCTGCGGTCACCGGTCAGCAGGGTCGTACGGATACCCGCTTCGCGCAGCCCGTTTATCAATTGCCGCGCATCATCGCGCAATTTGTCCGCCAATGCGAACACGGCGATATGCAGACCATCCGCCGCGACATGCACGCAACTCATCGCCTGCACTTCCAGTTCATGCGCCTGCGCCTGTAGTTCAGCATTGATTGCAATGCCGCGCCGCATCAGCCATTCTGCGCTGCCCATCAACATCATTTGCCCGGCGGTTTCCGCCTGCACACCCAGGCCTGCCGTCGCATGGAATCCGTTCACGGCCATGTCGCGGTAATTCAATTGTTGCGCCTCTGCCTCGGCAATAATCGCCCTGGCGACGCTGTGTTCGCTGTAGCGTTCCACCGCAGCCGCGCTACGCAACACATCTTGCGCCACAGCGCCAAGCGCAAAATGCATCTGCGCGACGCTCATCCTGCCCTCGGTCAATGTGCCGGTTTTGTCGAACACGAAGTGGTTCACCCCGGACAGGGTTTCCAGCACCAACCCGTTCCTGATCAGAATGCCGTGTTGCGCGCCAAGGCCGGAGGCCACCGCAACAGACATCGGCGTCGCCATGCCCAGCGCGCACGGGCAGGTAATGATCAGCACCGAGGTTGCGGCCATTAATGCAATCTCAAAATTCTCGCTGCTCCAGATGAAGAATGTCAGCGTCGCGCATGCCAGCGTGACCAGCACGAACCACGGCACGATGGTATCTGCCAAGCGCTGTATCGGAGCCTTGGAAGATTGCGCCTCTTCGACCAGGCGGATGATTTTCGCCAGCGTGGTGTTCTGTATCGTTGTGCGCACTTCGACCAGCAATGCGCCGCTGGCGTTCACCGTCCCGGCGCAAACTTGCGCGCCAATGGACTTACTCACAGGCGCAGATTCGCCGCTCAGCATGGATTCATCCACCGCGCTGCGCCCCTCCAACACGACGCCGTCCACCGGCACCTTGCAGCCCGGCTTGATCAGCACATGGTCGCCAGGCTTTACGCCGCGTATCGGCGTCATCAGCTCCTGCCCGTTTCGCATCACGACGGCGGCGCGCGGCTGCAATTCCATCAGGCGTTTGGTGGCGGAAATTGCCTGATGGCGGAACATCCCCTCCAGATAGCGGCCAATCAGGATCACGAAAATGAGGTTGGTGACCGTGTCGAAATACACCTCGCCGATTTTGTTGACGGTCACCGTAACATAAAACGAATAGGCGTAAGTGACCGCCAGGCCGATGGTGATCGGCAAATCCATCGTCAGCCGTCCGCCGCGCAGCCCGCCGAATGCGCCGCGATAGAACGGATAGCCCGCATACAGCAACGTCGGCGTGGCCAATGCCAAGCCTATCCAATGAAAGAATTCGCGGAACTCGTCGCGGTTCGCGCCGCTGTACAGCGCGATGGAAATCCACAGCATGTTCATCATCGCGAAACCGGCAAAGAACAACCGGTAGAGCATCGCGCGGTTGGCTTTTTTGATGGCTCCTTCGGCGCTTTCAGGATTGTAGGGCACGGCTGAATAGCCGATTTTGGCGAGTGCGCGAATCACGTCGGGCAGCTTGCTGCGCCGGTTGTCCCAGCGCAGGTGCAGCCGCCTGGCGGCCAGATTGACCTCGGCCGCCTGCACGCCGGGTACGCGCTGCAAGCCGCGCTCGATCAACCACACGCAGGCGGCGCAGTGGATGCCCTCGACCAGCAGATGGATGTCGCGCACCTCGCCGGAGCAGGTGGTGAATTCCTGCTGCACTTCGTCGAAGTCATAGATTTCGATGTCTTTGGGCGGCTCTGGCGGCGGGCCGAGCAACGCGCCTTCCGGCGTGCGCCGGTAATAGCCTTGCAGCCCGGCTTCAAAAATGGCGCCGCATACCGACTGGCATCCGAGGCAACAGAACCGCCGCTCCGCGCCATCCAGCATAGCGTGGTAACTTACGTCGGCAGCGATGGGCAAGCCACAATGGAAACAAGCACCGGGAACGCTATTGCTATTCTGTGTCCTCATGGCAGCCTGTTTGAATTTTACAGCGCAGCCGCGACCATGAATCTATCGGTGCCAACCTCTAATGTATCTTTTCCGCGTTTAATGCGGATACGTAATTCCCAGTAGCCCTTGAGCGGAAAATTGACATAGCCCTGATAGTTTCCCGGTGACGACTCCCTGAAGGTCATGGTGAAGTCCTTGCGTTCGTCTGATGCGCGGTAGGCTTCCACTTCCATTGCCCCACTGACAGGCACGCCTTCCCGATCCGCCACGCTGATTTCATATCCTGCGGGTGAGCCCATCACAACAGCCTTGGGCTGCTTGAGGGTGATCTTCCAAGCAAGCGCTTTTTGCTCTTGCAACTCATCGACCACGGCAGCATTGGATTTGCGGTCTCTGGTGCTGTAATCCCTGTCCACCAGTGTGGAGCGGTTGTGGGTGGCAAACCAGATGAAGGCGACGTTCACGCCCAGCACCAGAAGAATCAGCGCTATCATGCCGAGCAGCCATGGGTTGCGCATGCCTTTCTTGTTGTGCTGCGAGATCATCTCTGCCACTCCTTAGCCCGGACGAGCCGACACCAAAAATGGAACTTGCCTTCTCGTAGGTTGGGCAAAGCGTAGCGTGCCCAACCTACGCACTATCTGCACAATCAAGGCTTGGGACCGTTAAATTTGGCTTTATATTCCGCAGCTATCAGAGGGTCTTCGACGCTCTGCACGCGGAATGCTACCGGCGTTACTTCATTTTTTACATTATCGCCGGGCGCCTTGACGAAAATGGTGAAGGAGGTGCCACGGCCATGGTGTGCCAGCAATGGTTTTTCGGCGCCGATAATGATTTGATCTTTCACCCCGCCCTCCGCCGTGACCGTCACAAAAAGATCCTTGCCGGTCTTGTTGAGCACCTTGAATTCATATTTATTCTGGATCGAACCGTCACTCATTCTTACAAATAATGGCTGACGTTCCGGTATCACCTTTAGCGTCAACGAGCCCAGATGGGTCAGGCCGTAAACGATGCCGCCAAATGCAAGCAGAATAATGCCGAGGTACACCAGTGTGCGCGGATGCCGGTATATCTTCTTTGCCGGCTTGCCTTCCAGTTCATCCAGCGAGGCATAGCGGATCAGGCCGCGCGGCTTGCCAACCTTGTCCATGATGGAATCGCAGGCATCCAGGCACAGGCCGCAAGTGATGCAGCCCAATTGCTGCCCGTCACGAATGTCCACGCCGGTCGGACACACCTGCACGCACTGGTAGCAGTCGATGCAGTCGCCTTGCGCCATACTTTCACCGGCTGCTTTCCGGTGCAGTTTGCCGCGCGGCTCGCCGCGATTGAAGTCGTAAGCCGGGAGTATCGTCTGCGAATCGGTCATCACTCCCTGGATGCGGGCATAAGGGCACATCCACATGCATACCTGCTCCCGCAGCAGCCCGGCCATGATGTAAGTGCCGAAAAAGAATGCGGCCAGCGTTACCCAGCCGACCAGCGGCAACCGGAAATGCGCCAAGTCATTCCAATAACCGCAGGCATCCACGAACCAGATGGAGAAACTTATCCCGGTAAAAAGCGCAATCGCCATCCAGACAAGATGCTTGATGACTTTCTTCCGGATTTTTTCCGCGATCCATGGCGCCGCATCCAGCCTGCGGCGGGCATGAGGCGGGCCTTCGATCTTGTCTTCTATCCAGGTAAACCAGTCAGTCCATGCGGTCTGGAAGCAGAAATAGCCGCAAAACACACGGGATGCCACGGAAGTCACCGCGAACAACGCCATCGCCAGCAACAGCAGCAACAGGGACAACATCCAGATATCCTGCGGCAATATGGTCAGGTCAAAGAAATGAAATTGCCGGTTGGTGGTGTCGAACAAAATGGCCTGCTTGCCGTTCCAGCGCAAATAGGGAATCAGAAAAAACAGCAGGTAGAGCGACTGGGTATGGTTTTTTACCGTGCGGAAAAAACCCGGCATGCGCTTGGCGTGGACGGTACTGTCGCCGGTATTGACCTGCCAGGTCTCAAACTCCTGGTAAATCCCCGTGACGATGCCAGTCTCTTTTTGCCCTGTTTCCTTATCCACGCTCTCGCTCCTGGCTGACCCGCCAAATTATCCGGGGTTATGCCGTTTCAAAATCACTAGGTGAACATTGTAACCATTGTTTATCCTAGAAACGGCAGTTCAATCCGCAGATTAACGCAGATTTTCATGCAGTTATCAGTGATGACAGCATCACCCAAAAGGTGGGTACGCTAAACGGGGAATTCTTTGTTTAATCTGCGGAAATCTGCGTAATCTGCGGAGAACTGCTTTTTGTAGGTTTATCCCGTTCCGGTTCAAAAACCATCTTAATTCTCATAATGAAAAAGGGGGAGATGTAACTCTCCCCCTTTTCACGTGCGCATGAAGCCTGCTGGCTGTTTACCTGGCAACTCCGGCGGTCGAGGCTTGGGCCGCTGCGGGCGCATCAGCCAGTCCGCCGCCAAACTTGTATACGTACACCGCCAGCTTCTTGATCTCGGCATCGCTCAGCTTGCCTGCTGCCTTGAAGCCGGGCATCGCCGCCACGCGCGCCTGGGGATCACCGGAGTTCACGCCGTAGGTGATGGTGCGCCTGATGCTGTCGGCAGAGATACCATAGGTTCCATCCGCGTTTTTGATGTCAGCAAAGCGATACACTTTGTCGGTCAGGTTGGCCGAACCCATCGCCTGGATACCCTTGCCATCCGGGCCGTGGCAAGCGGTGCAGTCGCTCTCCATGAACACCTTCTTGCCAACTGTTTCGGAATCGCCCTTGCCTTCGCTCAACGCGAGGACATACTTTGCCACGGCGTCAATTTGCTCGGGTTTCAGGCTATCTTTGTGCGCCATCATTATCCCCTGGCGGCCACCGGTGATGGTTTCGTGAATGTTGTCGATCTTGCCGCCGTACAGCCAATCATCATCATTCAGGATAGGCGCAAACAACCCTTCCTTATCTCTGGTGCCAACGCCATTCTGCCCGTGACAGGCCGCGCAGTTGTCGCCGAACAATACCTTGCCGGAACGCTTCACATACTCGCTCAGTTCGTTGTCGGCCAGGATGGCCGCCGGTGTCATGTCCTTGAGCCTGGATTCAAATTTGCCGCGTATCGCGTCCACTTCACCCTTGTCGGCTTCCATTTCCTTGATCGCCGTCCAGCCGCCGATGCCCTTGAAGAAGCTGCCCGCCGAAGCGAACGGGATGGAGGGATAGTAGGTCCAGTACACCACGACAAACAACGCGCTGGCAGCCAAGCCCAGTATCCACCACTTGGGCGGCTGGTTGGTGAAGTCCCCCAGGTCATCGTCCCATACATGGCCGGTTGTCGGCACACCTGATACATCGTATTTTTCATTCATCTTTTTTTTCCCATGCTGATAGCGTCTTCATCATCCAGCGCCATGCCGCGCTGCGACTCAAACATGTCCTTGTTGGCGGGGCGGAATACCATGACATAAACCACAACCATGCCGATGAATGCGACCAGGGTAAAGAACACCCCGACCCAGTCATTCGCGGACATGGCGGCAGTGTCCATGCCCAGATATCCAAGCAAGTTAGTCACGGTAATTCACGCCTTCTTCGAACTTGATGTGATTGCCCAAGCCTTGCAGGAAGGCAATCAGCGCATCCATATCGGTCTTGCCTTCGAGTTGCGTTTTTGCGCCGTCGATATAGGCATCGGTATAGATGGCCTTGGGCACCGGATTGAACGGCATTCTGGTCATCACCTTCATGGTTTCTATGGTTTCAGCCACATTCACCGGCATTTTTTCCAGCCAGAAATAATTGGGCATGACAGACTCCGGCACCACATCGCGCGGGTATTTCAGGTGGCGGCGATGCCACTCGTCCGAGTACTTGGCGCCGACACGCGCCAGATCAGGGCCGGTGCGCTTGGAACCCCATTGGTAGGTGTGGTCGTACATGGATTCTTCCGCAATCGAGTAATGCCCATAGCGGTCTTTTTCATCACGGAAGGGGCGGATCATCTGCGAGTGGCACAGGAAGCAGCCTTCGCGGATGTAGATCGCGCGTCCGGCCAACTCCAGCGGTTTGTAGGGCCGCACGCCATCGCCGGGCTGCCAGTCTTCCAGCGTCTTGTGCCCGGAGGTGGCAGGGTTCCACACGATCTTGTCCATCGAAACAACCTTGCCCTTGCCATCTTTATGGGCCGTGCCGTTGAAAGTGCCGTCCCCGCCGGTCATCGCAGTATTCGGCAAATAAAACAGCGGCACAATTTCCACGATGCCGCCAATCGCCACAGCAATGGCGGTCAATACAAACATCAGGACGGTGCTTCGCTCGGCCTTGTCCTGTAATTTGGATGAATAAATTTTGTCGTGATCGGACATGTTCACTCCTTATGCGTTGGCAGGAACGGCATCGGCGCCGCGCACGGCATTTGCTTGGCGCACCGTCATGACGATGTTGTACAACGCTATCCACGCACCCAGGTTGAAAATCATCCCACCGATGGCGCGCATTGCGTAGTAGGGGTGCATCGCGGATACCGATTCGACGAAGGTGTAGGACAGCGTGCCGTACTCATCGTAATCGCGCCACATCAAACCCTGCATGATGCCGGATACCCACATTGCCACGACGTAAACCACGGTGCCGATGGTTGCCAGCCAGAAGTGCGTATTGACGAGGTTTTCGGAGTACATCTTGTCCACGCCCCACAACTTCTTCACCATGTGGTACATCGCGCCATAGGAAACCATCGCCATCCAGCCCAGTGCGCCGGAATGCACATGGCCTATGGTCCAGTCGGTGTAATGGGACAAGGCGTTCACCGTCTTGATGGACATCACCGGGCCTTCGAAAGTGGACATCGCGTAAAACGCCAGGGAGACCACCAGAAAACGCATGACGTAATCGGTGCGCAGCTTGTCCCATGCGCCGGACAGCGTCATCATGCCGTTCATCGCGCCACCCCAGGACGGGATAATCATCGCCAATGAAATTCCAGCGCCAAGGGAACCTGTCCAGTCGGGCAACGCGGTGTATTGCAGGTGGTGGGCGCCCAGCCACACGTAGCCGAAAGTCAAAGCCCAGAAGTGCAATACGGACAGGCGGTAGGAATACACCGGGCGGCCCGCCTGCTTGGGCACGAAGTAATACATGATGCCGAGGAAGCCGCCGGTCAAATAAAACCCCACCGCATTATGCCCCCACCACCACTGGATCATGGCGTCCTGCACGCCGGAGTAAATGGAGTATGACTTGGTCAGGCTGACCGGGATGGCCAGGCTGTTCACGACGTGCAGATAGGTGATCATGACGATCATGCCCATCGTGAACCAGTTTGCCACATAGATGTGCGAAGTCTTGCGGATCGCTATGGTCATGATGTGATTCAGGCCGAAAGACAGCCAGACTATCGCGATCAGGATATCGATCGGCCAGGCCAGTTCGGCATATTCCTTGCCTTGGGACATTCCCAGCGGAAGGGTGATCACAGCCAGTACGATGATCAGGTTCCAGCCCCAGAAGGTGAACCGCGCCAAACCGTTGCTCCATAATTTGGTCGAACCGGTGCGCTGCACCATGTAAAAACCGGTTCCCATCAGCACACAGCCGCCGAACGCAAAAATCACCGCGTTGGTATGCAACGGGCGCAAGCGTCCGAAGCTGAGGTAAGGGCTGTCAAGGTTCAGGAACGGCCACGCCAGCTCAGACGCGATCCACACGCCGATCAGCGTACCCACCACGGCGTAGATGGCGGCCGCGATGGTGAACCACCGAACCACCTCCATATCGTACTTTACCGGTGTCGCTCGGGTTGCTTCCACAGTATCTCTCCTCCCTTTGATCAAAAATTCCCAATCAACCCGCCGCAGTCGCACCCATCAACCGAACTGCTCAATATCCAGCGGGCTTACTGCATTTTCTGATTGAAAATAATCTTACTGTGTCACAAAGCGCTGAAGGGCGCATTGCGGCGTTAAAATCGGGCTCAAAATGCTCATTTACTACATGTAAACTCCGCTTTTTTGCCCGATTTTGCCTTGCACTGCATCCCTTGATCGCTTTGTGACAC
>JACREB010000020.1 GCA_016218475.1 Nitrosomonadales bacterium
ACACGGGTGCCCGGCCAAAAGCTTTTCGGACCCGCTCCCGCAAACGGCTGGCAGAAACCCTCACCTCAATCCTCTCCCGGAGGGAGAGGAGGCGATTGCTCTTTCCCCCTCTGGGGGAAAGTTGGATAGAGGGCTGGCCAGTAACGTGTCGCGGGATGTGGGCTTTGCCCACCATGTCGGGCAAGTACATTCCCTCTCTCTAACTCTCTCCCGCAAGCGGGAGAAAGGACAAACGAGAAAGGCACTTGTTAACCTTGCTCGACCCACATTTTGGTTCCGGCTCGCCCGGCTTAGGGAGATGGTAGTTACAAAAATACCGTTTATAAAAAATCGGACGAGCCGGAAACAAAATTGGAGCGACCTCTGTGGGAGCGGCCTTCAGCCGCGATTGCCACGCCATCCCCTGTACGATATGTCGCGGCTAAAGCCGCTCCCACAAAGGCCATGCTGCAATTGGGCGGCAGGCAAATTTCTCTAATGAACTATTTGGGTTCAAGAGTCTTTCGATTATTCCTGCGCAGAACGTATCTACCCTCTCGCGACGCTAACGGAGCCCATATTGCTCCTTGATCCACTGCTCCACATCGCTCTGCTCAAGCTTGCCGCTGATGGCCTTCATTTTGTTGTCCGCATTAAAAAAATAAGTGCGAGGCAGTTCGCCGGACCACTTCTTGTCAACCTCGAAGCGCAGGCGTTCGGTGTAGCTGTCGGCAAATACCCAAGCCTCCACCTTGCCCAGGGAGAATTTCGCCAAGGTGGCGGAAACCGATTTTACTTCTTCCGGTGAGTCGGTGGAAACCAGCACCAGATCAAGCCTGGGATATTTTTTGGCCAGTTTTTTGAACATGCCCAATTCGACCTTGCAGTAGCCGCAAGCCAACGACCAGAAGTTGATGATGAAAGGCTTTCCCTGCCGCGCGGAAACAATCTGTTGATAGCTGCCCCGGAGAAACGGTTTTATTTCCTGCTCAGCCAGCGCTGTTGGCGGGGCAATAAACAATACGCCCATGCACAAGCCCAGCAGGATGCCAAAGCGTTTCATTTATTCTCTCCGCCTATTTCGATCAGGCGGTAACCTTCATTTTTGGTGTTCCATGACAAGTAAACGCGGTTTTTTTCGCCGATCAGGAACGGCCAATCGGACACGTCGGGCGTGGACGCCAATTTCCTTGGCGCAGACCAGGACTTTCCGCCATCATTGGAAAACATCCCGATAATACCGGTGCTATCCCCGTCGAATTCCTTCCACGCAAGATAGACGCGGCTGCCCATGCTCAACACATAGGGGCGCGCCGGTTGCGCTTCGGGATTGCCGAAATTCAGCGTGCCGGAAAAAGTCTTTCCCCGATCGGTCGAATACGCATAGAACAAGCCCCGCTGCTGCGGCGCATTGCTGAACCAGGCAGCGTGATAAATACCGTCAGAGGCGATGGAAAGGGATGGCCCATGATGCGGGCAAGCGGCGACATTCCAGTTTTCCTGGCTCAGCCGCACCGGTACCATTTTGCCATCCAGCTTGACCAGCGCATGGTCGCGAATAGCGGCGTCGTAGATATGGCGCCATGCGACGACCGGGTAATCATCGGTATCCACGGCCATCGCCGTGCGGCAGCATTCGCAAACATGGTCGACAATTTTGACATTGCGCCGGAAACTTATCCCGCCGTCATCCGACATCGCATAATAAATAGCCGAACCGTTATATTTTTCCCCTTTTTTTTGTGCGGCGCTCAGATCGCGTTTGTCGAGCCAGGCGATGTAAACATGTCCCTTCTCATTTACTGCCATGGAGTCGAAACGGTGGCTGATAATTTCGCGGTTATCGTTGACGGTAAGCGGCGCAGAAAAACTCTTTCCGCCATCGGTCGAGCGGCTGAAGCGGATATCGCCGCTCATGGGCTTCGCCAGCCCCTGCGTATAGGATACATAAATCACTCCTTTGTGCGCGATAACCTTGGGGCGGTTCTCGCCGTCGCCGAGAATATTTTCCGGCTCCGCGTTGACCTTGACCGGCACGCTTTGCGTAGCGCCTTGGTCTTCGGAATAGCTGACATATACATGGCGGTCGCGGATCGAGGCCAGCCAAAGTCTTCCGCTCTCGTCGAAAGATGCGGTAACGGCATAAGAAGGCTTGGCAAGGCTGTCCTTCCACTTTTTATCCCGTTCTTCGCCGGATGGCGGCGGCGCACCATGCCCTGCATGGTTTAGCTGATCGGCAGCTTGAGCCGCCCATCCCATGCATGTTGCAACAAAAAATAAACCCAGCAATGCTCTCTTCATTTTTTCCACTCTTTACAGTTTGTATCGCTTTTCCAAAAACGGCTATTGGCTCGGATCCGTCACGAAACCAATGCGCACGATTCCCGCTTTGGCCGCGCCGGACATCACCTGTGCCACCAACTCATACCGCGCCAGTCGGTCGGCGCGAATATGCAACTCCGGCTGCGGTTGCTTCTTGGCTTCCAGCGCAAACCGCTCGGGAAGCGATGACATTTCAACTTTTTCGCCACTCCAGAAAAAGCTGCCATCCTCGCGAATACCGAATTCGATATGATCCGGCTTGGTAATGTTCGGGGTGCTCGACGCCTTCGGCAAATCAATCTTTACCGAGTTCGTCAGCAGTGGCGCGGTGATGATAAAAATCACCAGCAATACCAGCATCACATCCACCAGCGGCACCACGTTGATTTCCGCCATCGGCCCCTGATGCCGGCGCGGATCAAAACTTCCCATAGCCATCATTTTCTCCTGTACGTTGTGTTAGCGGCTTTTACACATAACCCAACAACATCAATCAATTCTTCTTTTCGCCCATCGTCACCAGCGCAAAAAGGTCATGCGCGAAATTATCCAGTTGCGCCAGCCATATCCGGTTACGCCGGTTGAATGAGTTGTAGGCCAGCACCGCAGGGATCGCGACCGCCAAACCGACCGCCGTCATGATGAGCGCTTCGCCCACCGGGCCGGCCACCTTGTCCAGCGTGCCTTGCCCGCTCATGCCGATCTGCACCAGCGCGTGATAGATCCCCCACACCGTACCAAACAAACCGATGTAGGGTGAGGAGGATCCTGCCGAAGCCAGCACCGTCAACCCATGTTCGATCTTGATCGATTCCTGGTCTATGCCGTTGCACAACACGCGTGTCAGGTATTCCGCCGTCCCGCCCGCCACCAACAGCTTTTCCACGCCGCTCTGATGCCCATCGCTGACCGTCAACGCCTGCCGCGCCAAATCGGAAAATGCATTATCTGCACTGTTTGCACTCAGCGTCGCCTGCATCTCCTTCAAGGAAGACGCCTCCCAAAACTGTTTCAGGAAAACCTCTGCCCTCCTGCGCGCTGTCCAATTCGCAACCGCCTTGGTTACCATCAAATACCAGCTCGCGATTGACAATAGCAGCAGCAAGGCGAGTACGCCCCTGCCCATGGCGTCAACTTGCGTAAGAAAGTGTGCAAAACCCAGACCTTCTTCCATATCATCTTCCTTCCAAAATAAAAGCAAATGGCTGCAATGCAACCGCACGCACGGCGACCCCATTTTGTATTGCGGGCTTGCAACGCCAGGTTTTAACCGCGCTCACCGCCGCCTCATCCAGCGAGGGGAACCCTGAACTCGTCTTGACCGCCACGCCCGATACATGTCCATCCTCGCCCAGTTCCACCCGTAATAACACCCTCCCCTGCTCGTTGAACCGCCTTGATCGCGCCGGATAATTTGGCGGCGAGCGCTCCGGGCAACTCACCGAGAGCTCGCCGCTCAGCATCATTGGCTGTGCAGGCAGCGGCGATGCCGGAGGCGCGGGCGGTATTGGCGGCGCCACGACCACCGGCTCGGGCGGCGGCACATAGGTAACCGGCTCATCGGCCTTAACCATCGGTGTCTCAACCGCCAGGTGCAAATGTTCCTTTGGAGGTTCAACCGGCTTGGGTTTGGGTGGTTTTGGAGGCTCAGGCTTTGGAGGTTCCGGCTTGGGCTGTTGCGGGTTGATAAGGTTAACCATCAAAGTCAAAGCCTCGTCTGGCGTTGGAATGATGCGATAACTCCATAGCCCGTACAATCCCGCACCGTGTAACGCCAGCACGAATATCAGGCCAAATAGCTTGTCACCTTTCATGCGAGATAGAAATTCAAGCATTCATCATCCCGGCTAGATTGTCGTATTGTCGGATAGCCGTTCAGTACTACCGAGGTTTTTGCCTTGGCGCTATCAAATGGCTTGCCAATCGCTCAGTAATCGAACTTCAGTTCGGCATGGAATGTACGCTGCGGATATGGATGAAAAGCGTAATGTTTGTGGTTGTTCAGGTTGTCCACCCCGATTGAGGCGGTGTACTGTTTGGCGAGTTTGTAATTCACCCTGGCATCCATTACAAAAAACTGGCTGGTTCCCCCATAGGTATTGGGGGTAACGTCAACATTGTTCAGGGTATTATACTGCCGTCCGCTGTAGCGTGCCGCCAAGGTATAGCTCAGATTATCGCCCTGATGCCAAGTAGCCGCAGCAGTGGCACGCCAGTTGGGCACACGCGGTTGCCGCTTGCCGACACTGACAGGGTATTTTCTGTTTTGCATGATTTCCGAATCGGCATAAGTGACACCGCCCGTTAAATCCAGCCCGCGCAATACATTTTTCATATCCATAACGATCTCGATGCCACGTGTGCGTATCTTGTCGATATTCTGGATATTGGTGACAGTGGGAAACACGGTTGTATCAGTCTGCGAATAGAGCGCATCATGGGCGTCTTCCTGAAACAGCGTCAGGCGCAACTGGCCGTTATCGAAATAACGTTCTGCAGTAAGCTCGCCGGACAACGCTTTTTCCGGCTTGAGCGTAGGATCGTTATTGACGATGGCGCCTCCACTGATGCTGCCCTGAAACAATTCGCTTACTGTCGGCATGCGATAAGCGCGGCCAAACGATGTGCGCAACAACCAGTCCGGCGTAGCCTGCAAGCTGAGCGAGACCTTGGGCGAAAAGAAATCTTCCGTCCGCGTAGCATGGTTGATGGTTGTGGCAGCGTTCGATGTGGCCCCGCCGAAAGCCTCCCATCTCTCATAACGGCCACCCAGTGTGAGCCTCCAGTCTTGCGCGAAACGCCATGCATCCTGCGCGAACAGCGCCTGTGTTTCGGTGTTGCCGGCAAAGGCAGAAACGCGGGTGGTGACACCGCCGCTCAACCAATTGGTAGTACTGAACACGCGGCTATTGAGGATATAACGATCATGGTGATAGCCGAAAGTCGCCTCGTGATTGCCCAAACCGGGACGCCAGTCGGCCCTCATGTCGAGGGTGCGCCACCCGTTGCCATCGCCCAGTGCAACCTGCCCTGCACCGCCATTTTGCGCCGTCGGCAGCGCGGTGGTCGGCGAACGCTGTTCATCCGTATCAAAATTGTAATAGCTGGCCGAAGCCTCGAAATCCCACTCATCCCTCGTATCGGTCTTCAGCGAAAAACCATGCATCCAGTGTTTTTCAATACGCTGGTTCGGTTGAAAGGCATTGTTTGCCAGCGTATATCTGAAGCCGCCAATATTCACGTTCCCGCTATAAACCGGATTGCCCGCAGCATCGCGCAAGTAGCTCTGCACACTGGTATCGGAATCGTTCTGCCAATACCCCAAAATATAGTTGGCACGCACCGTTGACGAGAAATCATAAGCAAATTTCGCCTTGAAATTATCCTGCACCGAAGCATCAATACCGGTTGCGCCAAAAACCACGCGCCCTGCGCCATTCGGGTCAATGTCGCGAAATGCGCCGGTGACCACCGTAGCGGCGCCGGGGGCTGTGGTAGAAACTGCTTGCGTAGCAAAAGACATCGGATGCCCTTTGCTGTCGAGGTGATTCAGGCTGGCAAACCATGCCATATCCCCATGGCGGTTGCCCAGTGCCGCGTTGGCCTGATAGCCGCTGTAATTGTCATCCGTGCCATAGAGCTTGAAATTTTCCTGAAAGCCCTGCACTTTGGCGTGCGTTTCAAATTTATCCGGCAGGCGCGTAGTCATCAGAATCGTGGCACCCATCGAATTGCCGGGATAAACTGCGGAGAATGGGCCATAAATCACATCGATACGCTTGATTTCCTCGGGCGACACCAAGCTCCAGCGTGGCGGAAAGCCAAAGCTGTTACCGAGCAGGTTGGATAGCAGAATACCATCGGCATAAACCAGCGAGCGGGCGCTGACCTGCGTACCGGAAGAGCGCGACGCGACAATACTGTTGCGGTCGCCTATATAGCGCTTGCGGATTTGCAGGCTGGGCATGTATTTCACCGAGTCTTCGACATTGACTACATTGATGGACTCCGCTATCTCTTTTGCGGTAATCCCTTGGAAAACAGACGGCAAGTTGGCCGGCACAGCCGGTTTGTCTGCCTTGATGACCATCTCATCCAATTGCTGCACGCTTTCGGCATCTGCCGCAAGCGCCGTATTCACGAAACCTAAACAAACACAACCCAGCGCAAATAGTTTTCCGCCATTGTTAAAATATTTTTTCATCACTGCCTCGCCCCGCGTTTTTTAATCCGTTAATTTTTATTCATTACTGAAAACCGGGCGGATACTACAGACAGAAAAGCCATCTGGGAATGTGGCATATTGTCGCACCTCAAAAACAAAACGCCCCGCATGACAAACATGAGGGGCGATCAACAACAATGCCGGGGCGGCTATGCGTCAAAAAGACGTATAGTAACCATTGCGAAATCATGCCAGTTTTTGCGACAGAGGAATTTAGTCACTTACCAGTCAAATGATGTCAAAAAATGACAAGAATTTTGTGTTTATATATTATTATCAACGCGTTAAATAGCATCCGTAGGGTGGTGGCTATGACACGGCGTTGCGAAGCATCCGGGGCGGGAATAGCCACCTCACACCCGCTCCCGCAAACGGCTGGC
>JACREB010000214.1 GCA_016218475.1 Nitrosomonadales bacterium
CGATCACCGCCGAAGTTGATGCCTGGCAGTTGCGCCGTAACACGGAGCAACGTGGCATCGAGTGGAAGTTCACCCGGCAGGATGCGGATACAAAAATGGCTCGGCATTATGTTTCGTAATTAATGGGTTTATATACTAGCCGAGCGTATAGAACGAATCGAAAAAAGGCTGGAAATCGCCAACGCATAGATCTAAACAATCGAAAAGATAACACATTGAAAATAAAGCCCTCTTCGGAGGGCTTTTTTTATGGAAAGAAATGAGCGCCGCTACGGATTGGGCGCAAGCGCCCTCCTCCGCGTCGCTCATTTCGTCGCGATTAAGCACACCGAGCAACGGAACGAAAACCCATAGCGGAAGCTTAAAAGATTGCTTATTGTGTACCTCAGCAGACTTATACCACTTAAAGACTTTTTTCGGGTAATTGTAGAAACTCTTGACGGCATTCGCTGTGCCGCTCAAATTGTCAGAACAAGAATCCCACTCATATTTCCCAACCGAGTAGGTCGGGATGTAGCCTTTGGCAATCCAGCCCTGGACAACGCCTTCTTCGATTCCAATCATTTCGGCAATCCGCTGGCCAAGGTGCGGCAAATGAAGGTGGCCGAGCGAGAGCTGTCATTTTTGAACATCGAGCAGATACGGCGATTGCTCGATGCGCTTTCGGGTGATGCGCTGCTGATCGCCAAGGTGTGCCTGGCAACCGGCGCACGGTGGAGCGAAGCAGAAGAATTGCGGATATCGCAAGTACGCGACGGGCAGATACATTTCACCGGCACGAAGTCAGGAAAGAATCGGTCGGTGCCGGTGGATGATGCGCTGATCGCTTCGCTGAATGCACATCTTGAGAAGCGGTTCGGCGATGATAGAGCCATCGCCGAGCGTTTTTTTGTGTACAGCTATGGCGCATTCAGAGAGGCGGTAGATAAATCCGGCCTGACGCTTCCCAGAGGCCAGCTAACGCATGTTCTTCGTCACACGTTCGCCAGCCACTTCATCATGAACGGCGGGAATATCTTGGTATTGCAAAAAATTCTCGGCCACAGCAACCTGACTATGACGATGCGTTATGCACACCTGGCACCGGAACACTTTCAGGAAGCAAAGGCGCTGAACCCTTTAACGAGGCTGTGAGTGCCGAACAAACTGACAACTTGATGCCGTTGACAGTTTGTTGACAGTCTGAATATGGAAGGGGCTACGCATCACGCAACCCCTTGATTTTGGTGGGCCCTGCTGGACTTGAACCAGCGACCAAAGGATTATGAGTCCTCTGCTCTAACCAACTGAGCTAAGGGCCCGTGAGCGATCAACCTTCGCTGTCGAGAAAGCTCTTGAGCTTCTCGGAACGCGACGGATGACGGAGTTTGCGCAGGGCTTTGGCTTCGATCTGGCGAATGCGTTCGCGGGTGACATCGAACTGTTTGCCCACTTCTTCCAGCGTGTGGTCGGTGTTCATTTCGATGCCGAAGCGCATGCGCAGCACCTTCGCTTCGCGCTGGGTAAGGCTGTCGAGAATGTCCTCGGTTGCACCGCGCAGGCTCTCGTAAATGGCCGCATCGATCGGCACGGCGGTATTCGAGTCTTCGATGAAGTCGCCGAGGTGCGAATCGTCGTCGTCGCCCACCGGCGTTTCCATGGAGATCGGCTCTTTGGCAATCTTCAGTATCTTGTGGATCTTGTCTTCCGGCATTTCCATCTTGATCGCCAGCGTCGCGACATCCGGCTCCAGCCCGGTCTCCTGCATGTACTGCCGCGAAATGCGGTTCATCTTGTTGATGGTTTCGATCATATGCACCGGAATGCGGATGGTGCGCGCCTGGTCGGCGATGGAGCGGGTGATCGCCTGGCGGATCCACCATGTCGCATAGGTGGAAAATTTATAGCCGCGGCGGTATTCGAACTTGTCCACCGCTTTCATCAGGCCGATGTTGCCCTCCTGGATCAGGTCGAGGAATTGCAGGCCGCGGTTGGTGTATTTCTTGGCGATGGAAATCACCAGGCGCAGGTTGGCCTCGATCATGTCGCGTTTGGCGCGGCGCGCCTTGGCTTCGCCGTTGGTCATCTGCTTGTTGATTTCCTTCAGGTCGCGGATCGGGATGCCGACGCGCCGCTGCAAATCCAGCAGGCGTTTCTGCTGCTCGACAATAGCGTGTTGATGGCGTTCCAGCGTTTCACCATAAGGCTTCTTCGCTTTCAGTTCCTGTGCGACCCATTGCAGGTTATCTTCGTTGCCGGGGAAAGTTTTGATGAAATGCGGGCGCGGCATCTTGCCTTTCGCCACGCACAGTTCCTGGATGCTGCGCTCGCTGCGGCGCACTTCCTCAACAAGGCCGCGCATCGTATCGCACAGCGCATCCACTTGCTTCGCGGAGAAGCGGAAATTCATCAATTCTTCCGAAATGCCGGACTGGTACTTATCGTACTGTTTGCTGCGATAGCCGTGTTTCTCGTAAGCCTTGCCCATTTTCAGGAACAAGTCGGCGATTACGGCGAAACGCACCAGCGCATCGGCCTTCAGTTGCGCCAGATTGGCGGCAGCGGCAGCGGCGGCAGCTTCTTCATCCTCTTCTTCGGTGGCGGTATTGGCGACCGCATCTTCTTCCACTTCCTCATCGCCTTCTTCGCCGATGACCGCTTCGTCTTCGGAATCCACAAAACCGTCAATCAGCTCGTCGATGCGCAACTGATCGTGCTCGATTTTATCGGCCAGCATCAGGATTTCGGCAATCGTCGCAGGGCATGCGGAAATCGCCTGAATCATGTGATGCAGGCCCTCTTCGATGCGCTTGGCAATCTCGATTTCTTTTTCGCGGGTGAGCAGTTCGACCGTGCCCATTTCGCGCATATACATGCGCACCGGGTCGGTGGTGCGACCGAATTCGGAATCCACCGTGGACAGCGCGGCTTCCGCTTCTTCGGCTGCATCCTCATCGGCTGCCACAGGTGCGGCATCCGTCATGATCAGCGTTTCTGCATCGGGGGCGACATCGCACACCGTGATGCCCATGTCGTTGATCATGCTCACCACGCCTTCGATCTGCTCGACTTCGAGCATATCCGGCAGATGGTCGTTGATTTCCGCGTAGGTCAGGTAGCCGCGCTCCTTGCCCAGCACGATCAACGCCTTCAGGCGCGTGCGTCGCGCCTCGCTATCCTGTTGAGGATCGATGACCGGCTGTATGACAACAACAACCTGTTTTTTGTCCTGCTTTTTCTTGACGCTGGGTTTTGCCATATTCAGATTCCCAATTGCGGTTGCTTAAGGCCTGTGAGGCGGTTAATGGCTGGAGAAAAGCGACGGATTATACCCGATTCCGCCGAATTTTCACCAAAATGGCGCAACAAAATAACGGCTCTTCAGGCTTGGCGCCCGTTTCAGCAGGCTTCATGCTCCGCGCAGTGGGTGATCGCAAACATGGGGTTTTAGCAACCTGTCAGTGACTCTCGCCAACCTTGCCGCGCAATATTTTTAATTGCCCCCGCTGCGTCTTGCTCTCGATGCGTTTTTTAACGGAGCTTCTGGTCGGCTTGGTTGCGGTGCGCTTCTTTGGTGTGATGGCCGATTTTTCGACCAGAGCCTGAAGCCGCGCGAGCGCATCTTCCCGGTTCTTCTCCTGGCTGCGATAGCGCTGCGCCTTGATGATGATTACCCCGTCGCCGGAAATGCGCCGGTCGGTCAGTTGCCTGAGTTTTTCCTTGCAGTCATCCGGCAGCGACGACGCATCGATGTCGAAGCGCAGATGGATTGCGGTCGAGACCTTGTTGACGTTCTGCCCGCCCGCGCCCTGCGCCCGGATCGCATGCAACTCGATCTCGGTATCGGGGATGGTAATGTGCCTAGTATAACAACACATAAATAACGAAACATGCATTATACTGTCGTACGCCCACCCCATGACGAGGAGCCAGCCATGCGACAGACCGAACTGCATCTTACCGACGAGGATCGAGAATTGATCGAATCATATCGTGCCA
>JACREB010000215.1 GCA_016218475.1 Nitrosomonadales bacterium
AGGCGCGCTGCTTCGGCCTTGGCTTCTTGCTTTGCTTTTAACTTGGCTACCCTGGCATCCGCTTCCAGTCTTGCTTTTTCTTCCGCTGTCGCCTGTGATTCTTGTCCATCAACATTGCCGGATGCTTTAGCTTCCTGTTTTTCTGCTTGTTTAACTTCTGGCTCTGCCTGCTTGGCTTCTGGCGCTGCCCGCTTGGTTTCTGGCTCTGCCTGCCTGGCCTCTGGTACTGTTTGTTTGGCTTCCGGTGCCACCTGTTTAACTTCCGACACCGCCTGTTTTTCTGCTTGCGCCCTATCCGGATCAGGGTTTGGCTGGATGTTATAAATTTTCAGTATTCCGCCCATCGCGGCGGTCAGGCGATGTTCGCTCTGCTCCACGGAATATGCGCCGCTGATAAAAGACGACTTCGCCTGAAACAGCTCGTTTTCGGCATTCATGAGGTCTATCATCGTGCGTTTTCCGACATCGAACTGGGATTGATAGGCATCCTTCACTTCTGCGGTATGCTGTGCATGATTTCTCAAATAGTCGAGGGATGACCTGGCTGCATTGAGCGCAACCCAAGCCCGCCCGACCTCCTCCTCGATAGTGCGGCGCACGTTATTTTCCGATTCCATCGCCGAAGTCAGGCGTGCGCCAAGCTCGGCTATCTTCGCCTTATCGCTACCGCCCCTGAACAGGTTGTAGTTCATCATCAGCATCAGCGAATTATCCGAATTCTGCCCCCGAATACCGTCTATATTCCTGTTGCGCGTCACTCCCGCATCAAGGGAAACGACCGGCATGAGGCGCGCCCGCGATGCCGACTCTGCCTCTCTTGCCGCAATAACTTCATCCTTGGCCACCTTGAGCGACGCATTATTCGAAAAGGCAATTTCCGTGGCCAGTTCCAGCAATGCCGGCACAGCCCTAGAAATAGCGCTTGGGCGCACCAAACTCTTTGGCATTTCGCCGACCAGCCGGCGAAAACGAATCCTCGCATCCTCGAGCCCGGCCTCCCGTGTTGTCAATGCCGAACTCGCAAGCGCCTCGCGCCCTTCCGCCAGTTGCAGATCGGCGCGCTGCGCGACTCCCGCCTTCACACGGTCCTGTATTTTTTCGCGGTAGTTGCGGTGCGCTTCAAGATTGGCCTTGGCCAGATCGTACAACTCCGTCGCCTTCAAAACCTCGAGATAAATATCCGAAACACGCTGCGCCACCGAATCGGACACATCGAACACGCGGCTATCGAGAGCCTGCAAGCGCGCTGTCTGGCGCGCAATTTCCCCGGAAATTGCACCACCGTCGTAAAGCGTCTGGCGCAACGTAACGCCCACCTCCTGCCTGTTGAGCGTTAGATCCGGTATCGTCGGTGTCTTGCTCCGTTCGCCGCCACTGCCCAAATGCAAATCGACTACGGGATATTGCGGCCCTTGCGCACCCTCAAGTTCTTTCTCTGTTGCCTTGCGGTTGGCCACGGCGCCCAACACCTCGGGGTTGGTCGCCAGAGTCTTCTCAATCGTTGCCTTCAGCGTATCGGCATGTACGGTTATCGAACCGCACCCCAGCAAAATCGCCACCATCAGAGCTGTATATCCAGATTTCATCTATACTCCAGATTCAAAGGTGCCCACAATTTCTTCAAAGATGCCCACAATCGGTGTATTATCGCAGATTAACTTTAATATTGTCAATCAGCAAGTTACGGTACTTTTATAAAAACTTTTTAAATCCGCATATTCCACATCTTGATTGCATGGATCGCATATGACTTTCATCAAACTATTCTCCTGCATTGCTATAGTCTCGACACTACTGTTCGCGGTTGCATCAGCCGAGGCCGCACCCATTACCGGGCGAACCATCAAAACATGGATCGAGGACGCCAAAGCGCTCGATCAAAAAACAATCGAAAAACAACCTTACAACGTGGGAAAACTGCACGGCTATCTTTCCGGATTAGCGGACGCAATGGCTCAAACCAGAGCCTTTTGTCCGCCCATCGGCCTCCCCCACAAGGAGCTGTTGACTATCGTGGAAAAATATCTGGAACACGACTATGCCAACCGCGATACCCCCGCCACGCCGCGAATCATGCAACTTTTCCGCCAAGCCTATCCATGCTCCACCGGCAACAAGATGCCCCCTCCCAAAAAAGAACAGGACACCTGAGTTACTCTTCCACGCTCAGCACCCGGCGAATCTCATCGGTTTTGAAGCCCAGCGCCATCGGGCGGCGAACCCCGGGCAAGGCAACCACATCATAAAGTTCGTCCACCACACCCTCCATGCGCAACCAATGAACCGCATCGCCGGTTCTCAGGTCGATCACCTGAACGCCGCAGCGCGGTTCGGCCTTGCGCGCACTGAGGTTTGCATCCAGCGCCAAACCGCTGAATGTCTTGTTGTGGCGCGGTTTGGATAAACCCACCAGCGCGAAGTCCCCATGGAAGCACAGGCCGCGCATGTAACCTGCGCAGAAAGTTACCGGCACAAAACGCCCTGCCGCCAAATCGACATAACCAAAATCCCCTGTGCCGGAATTGAGCAACCACAGCTTGCCCTGATGCCAGCGCGGCGAATGCGGCATCGAAAGCCCGGAAAGAACAATCTCATTGCTCTTCACATCGATCACAATACCGCCGTCGGCACGATGGTCGCGCCAACCGTCCACCACATCGGATTGGCTGACGGCGGTGACATAAGCCGGTTGCCCGTCTTTCATCGCCAGCCCGTTCAGGTGGCAGCGGTCTTCGGCTGCCAGCTTGCTGATGAAAGGTGGACGCCACAGCGGCTTGAAGCTGTGCGTTTCGCTCAACGTCGCAAGACATCCGAACAATGTATTGACAAAAATCAGGCGACCATTCGCATCGACTGCCATGTCGTGGATATCCAGATCGCCGGTGGTATATCCCACCTGCGGCAGGTAGAGCCGGTCGAAATCATCCTGTTTTTGCCCTTGCGTAAACACATTTTCGAAACGCCATACCTGATGCAGGCTGCTCATATACAGGCCGTTGGCCGTCGCACACAGCCCCATGCAGCGGTTGAAAGTTCGCTCGAACGTCGAGAGCTCACCGCTGGATTTCAGACCCAGAAAAAACAGCTTGCCAATCTGGTACGTGGTCAGCGCGATGGAAAGTTTCTGTTCGGCCAGCCATGACAGCATCTGGCGCGATGTAGTGATTTCAAGCTGGGGAGCTGCGGTAATTTCAGTGTTTTCCATTATGTGTTCCCTGTAGGTTGGGTTAGCGGCTTTATGGTTCGACAGGCTCTGATGGAACTACTAATTTTACTGTGTCACATAGCGATTAAGGGATGCAGTGCAAGGCAAAATCGGACGAAAAAGCGGAGTTTACATGTAGTAAATGAGCATTTTGAGTCCGATTTTAACGCCGCAATGCGCCCTTCAGCGTTATGTGACACAGTAAAACTAAGTATTGACTAAGCACGATAACCCCGTGCCAAGTCACTACTTAACCACCGACGGACGTAACCCAACAGCCTTTAATGATGTTGGGTTACGCGGTGAAACTGCTAACCCAACCTACGTACTATTTGGGTTTATGAAGCTTGGTTCGTTTTGGCGACTTTGCATCTTTGGTGGCAACGGTGGTTTCGGCTGCAACCTGAATCACGCGCCGCGTGCTGCCTTCGCAATACGCCGCCCACATTCTGCCATACAAGGCTTCCATGTGCGCCACATAAGCCCCGATGTCGCACAGAGGCGACTCCGCCATCCGTGCGCGCAGGAAGGGGCGGCTCTCGCGCAATGCCCGGCAAGTCTTTGCAAGGCGAGCTGCCGTCGCCACATAGCCCGACTCACTATCGGCCACCCAGTCGGCGCATCCCAGAGTATTCAAAAAACTGGCCCCCATACGGCCCACAAAATTTCCGCCCGCCAGGGTCACCACCGGCACACCCATCCACAGCGCTTGCAGTGTTGTCGTGCCGCCGTTGTAAGGAATCGGGTCGAGCGCGATGTCCATCTCGCCATACTCCTGCATCATGTCGGCCAACCCGCTCGGCCCCCTGAATATCAACCGCTCGCGCGGTATGCCATGCCCGGCAAACAGCGCGGCAAAGCGCGCCTGCACCGCCTCATCCTTCAACGAAGGCGCCTTCAACAAAAGCGTTGCCTCCGGCACTGCTTTCAATACTTCCGCCCACAGCGCAATCGTCCTGGGTGAAAGTTTCATCGCGTTATTGAACGAACCGAACACCGGCGGCGCATCGGCGGGGCGCGGCAGCGGCAGCGGATATTCATCCACCGGCGCCCAGCAGAAAACGCTGCCTGGCAACTGCGCCACCCCCTCGCTGAAAAGGTGGGCGTGTTCGGCAGGGCTGACGGTGGCATCGCCGATCAACCAGTCGATTGTGGATAGCCCGGTGGAATGCGGATAACCCAGAAACGTCGCCTGCACCGGCGCGGCCCGCAACGCAAACACGCCCAGACGGTGCGTGGAAGTATGGCCCGCCAGATCGATCAGCACATCGACCCCATCCGCCACGATAGCCCGCTGCAACGCCGCGTCGTCAAGAGCCGCCGCCTCCAGCCAGCGGTCGGCGCTCGCCTTCGCCTGGCGTGTATATTCATCGTGCATCGTGCCCGTGTGATACACGCATATCTCGAAACGCGCGTGATCGTGGCGCAACAACACCGGCAACATGAAAATATTCACCGGGTGCTGCCGGTGAAAATCTCCCGTCACATAACCGATGCGCAAGCGCCGGTTGCTTGAGCGTTCATTGCCGAAATCTTTTTTCTCGGGATACGCGGCCTCGATCGGCGCGCACAGGCGGCGGTGTAAATCGGCCACCTCCGAAGGCGTCAACGCATCGTGATAAAGCGAAGTCATCGCCACGCTCGACGCCAGCCGCGACAGCGGATCGCCTCCCGCTTCATAGGCGGTCTGCAATGTGGCCAGATGCCCTTTTGCATCGCCCATGCGACCCTGCAAACCCGCCTCGATCAAGGCCGCTTCCCTGTTATCCGGCGCAAGCTCCCGCACCCGGCGCAAACTCTCGCGGCAATCGGACAACGCATAAACTTCCGACTGCATCTTCGCCAGCGCCAGCCAGATCGGCACACTGTCCGGGCGCAAGGAAATGGCTTTCTGCAAGACGGAAATTGCCTCCTTCCAATAATTGTGCGCATACACCTTGGCCGACAACGTCAGCAGGAAATCGGGGTTGGGCGACAAGGAGGCGCGGGAAAAAGCTTTCTCTGCGGCGGCGATATTTCCCGTGCGCAGCAAGGCTTCCCCAAGGTACATCATCGAGCCATAACGCACCGGGCGCAGATCGACCAAGCCGGACAAAGCCGCCACAGCGCCCTGCGCATCACCCGCATTCAGCCGCCAGACGCCCAGCCAATGCAGGGATTCGCCCGGCACGATCTCCAAGGATTGCGCCTGCTGTAACGCCACTTGTCGGGTTGAAACCTGTCCTGAGCTTGCCGGAGTAACCCGACCTGTAGAATCTGAACCCTGTAGGTCGGGTTTCAACCCGACATTCTTCTCCGCCAACATATCGTAGAGGCGCGCCAGATAAAGCCAGGTGAGCCAATCGCCGGGGCACTCGCCCAGCCTTGCCGAAAACCGTTCCGCCAACGCGGCAGCCTCCGGCAGCACAGCCCGTCCGAGCAGCGCATCGCCCGCCGACGCATCTTGCCATGAAGCAATATTCAAGGCATCCAGTTGCGGGCGCAAGGCGGCATCGCAACGCAAGGCCTGACGCGCCGCATACCCCGCCTGCCATGGCAAACCGTGGCTCTCATAACTGCGCGCAAGCTCAAGCCACACCAACGGCTGTTTGGCGGAAGCACGCAACAATTGCCACTGCGTGGAAGTATCTGCCGGGCTTGCGGCGGGTTTCTTATGGGGCGCGTGAGCGGTTTTCTTCATCTGTGTTCCGGCTGATTATCATGCAAGCATTATTGATTCGGCACATGGTTCCAATTCCAAATTAAACCCGGATAGTTCATTAGACGCAAGCTGGTTATAGCGGAGCATTCCCCCCTTTGGAAAAGGGGGGCGAGGGGGGATTTAAGCGTTTCGCCAATAACAAATCCCCCTCAATCCCCCTTTTACAAAGGGGGAGGTGGGTTGAATTTTCTAACGGATTATCTGGGTTAAAAGTGCGATGTCGCAGGGTACGTCCCACGCACCTCCATTATTGGTGCGTGGGACGCACCCAACATGATTATTGTCGGTCCAAATAGAATTGGAATCCGCCGATCAATAACGCACAACTTTTCACGGGAAAAATTTGCGCGCCAACTCCTTGAGTTCCGCATCATCCATTTCCGCCACGGTAGCCACCGCCCACAAGTCAAACGCCTGCGGCCTGCGGCGGCCGACCACCTTCGCAAACCCGCCAGCCTGCAAGGTGCCCAACAACACTTTCAGCGTAAACCCGCAGCGGTGCGCCATGAATAGATTACCTGCACCCATCGCGGTGCGCAGCCCGTAAATCGCATCCAATGGCGCAATCGGGCCAGCCGGTGAATCCCACGCAGTTTCGGTCAGTTTATCTTCCGCCACCAAAGCGCACACGGACTGCAAATCGGGGCACGCAATGACCAAAAACCCCTCTCCACGCAGCACCCTTCTGAATTCCGCCAGCGCGACCGGCACCTCATGCGGATAGAGATGCTCGATGTTGTGGGATGAATAAATCGCATCCACGCTCCCCGTCGCCACAGCCGACATATCCGTCATGCTGCCCGACACATCCGGTTTTACCTGCGGGTTAATGTCCAGCCGAAGCTCTTGCCACTCCTGCCCGGCGAACCCTTTGATGCGCTGTGCCTGTTGCGTGTTGGAGTCGAAACGAATCGGCCCGCAGCCCACATGCAAAAACGTTTTCATTCGGCTAGCCGCGCACCAAACCGAATGAAGGCGCCCAGCAGGCCAGGCGGACAGCCTGTATCTTCTTGTTCAGCGCCACCAGAAGCAGGGCGGGCTCGACACGTATCTGCTCCGTGCCGCCTTTCCGGAAGCCGTAAAAATACAGATCAAACATCCTCGGGCAATACAGGAAATGGAAATAGTCGAACCATCCCTGGAGATGGAAGGTATTCATGAAATCGTCCGCATCGAGGTTGCGGTAGTAATTCCAGCCCTTTGCATGAGTCAGCGGCGATAAATTGGGGCCGGTGCGCGCCGTGCCGTGTTCCGGTCGCCCGGTAGAGGCGCAACTGAAAGCCACCAGCCCGCCGGGGCGCGTCATGCGCAGCATGTTCGCAAAAGTCTCCACCCAAAATGGGTTGTGCTCGAAACACTCCGCGCTCACTGTCGTATCGAAATACCCCGTGGGCAAATCCACCAACTGCCCTTGCACCACTTCATCTACGCCGGGCCCGGCACCCACGTCGAAGCCCTTGTATGTGCAATCCGAAAAAAAGCCGCGCACCGAGCCATTGATGTTGAGCGAACCGATCTCGCCGACCTTGACCCTCTCAAAATACTGCGGGTAAAGCTCCTTGAGCTGGCTGAAAAAAATGTGTTGTTCCGGGTGCGCCATTTTTAAATTATCCTTCAAAACAGCACGAACTTCATCCGGTGGGCTGTGCCCACCATGTCGGGCGGAGCCCGACCTACATTTTGGTTCCGGCTCGTCCGGCTTAGGAAAATCATGATTCCCACGGGTTGATGACATGCACCCCTGCGGCGATAAAGGGAGTCATATCTCGCGTCGCCACCGCGAATCCATGCACGGCGGAAATTGCGGCGATCTGGCCGTCGGCCACGGAGATAAGGCAACCGGCGGCACGCGCACGACCAACCAGAGGCGCATACGCCATCGCGGCCTGCTGGTCGAACGGCAGAATGCGCGACCCGAACAGTCTCACCAGCAGCTCGCTCAAGCCGACGGCGAGTGTTTCCTTGCGTTTGCCGCCCGGTAGAATTTCAATGCCGACCAGCAATTCGGAAAGGCTCGTCGCCGTCAGATACAAGGTTTCTGCCACCTGCCGATCAAGCCAGTCGCGCACGACCGGGTTGCCGTTAGGATTCATTGGCTCGGAAACTACGTTCGTATCCAGAATAATCATTCGAACACGGCTGGCTCGGTCGGTGTCTGATCACGGGCAATGTCCAGATCGAGTCCCTCAAAGCGCTGCCCAAAAGCGGCGAGCTCCGATCCAATCTTGACGCGCACCCTTGGGCGCACCGCCTCTTCGAGGATTTCACGGATTTCGGCCTCGGTGCTGCGCCCATGCTGTGCGGCGCGCTGCTTGAGTGCCCGGTGCGTTTCATTGGGCAGATTGCGAACAGTAACGGCAGACATTTGATTTTGCCCCTTTACGTACAAATTACATGATAGCATTTACGAAAAAGTGATGTCAATCATGATTACGCAGCAGGCGTAGCCCGCCGTTCAACCTAGAAGTTGAGGGGTATGTAGGTGCGAATTTATTCGCCCGAACAATAGGTTGCGTGCGCTGCGCACTAAACCGGGCGAGCCGGAACCAATGTAGGGCGGGTTCTACCCGCCGATATAGATGTCGGGCAGAGCCCGACCTACTGATTATTTTCCTATTGGAGGAAAAATGGAATAACATGGTTCAACGGTGAGCAAAGCGTGTCCGCTGCAATGTCAATTTCGGCTCTTGTGGCGAAGTGGCTGGAGCGGGAATAATCGTCCATCCTTCTGCTGCATGTTTGTTTTGGCGTGCCTGAAGATCGGCAAAAATGCGGTCGAGATCGAAGCCCAAGCTGGCGGCGTGCTGCTCGCGAATCGCACGTACTTCGTGAATAATACTGTCAGTCATAGTCGTCTCCCAAGAGTTCGTCAGGCGTACAAATAAAAGGCAGAAACAACCCCTGCTGCTGGAAATGTTCAGCGATTCTCGCCTGGATTTCCGGGTTGGCTATATGCCGACAGTTCCAAGTCAGCAGATAATCCACAAAATGAAGCGTAGCAATCGAAATATGCATGGCATCCTCACTCGCCTTTGCAGACACGATACCTGCGGCAACCAATCCTTTTGCGAGTTCAACACTACGCGCAGTGATGTCGAGCAGCGGTATATCTGACAGCGCGCCAAGCCGTTTGCCCGCCGCCTCCGCGTCTCCGGCAATGCATTCGGTGACAACAAGTTCTGATGCCACCAGATTGAATTCTCCGCGCAGATCCCAGAAGAGATAGGTGCTCTGCTGATGACCAGCTTCGATAATATTCTTGCTCGGGCGCGCCGTCAGGTAGCTGATTACCGAGGTTTCAATATATACGGTTCGTTTCATCGCAGAATTTTAGCGCAGATACCGAAGCTCTGTCTGCAACATTGAAAACAAGATGTTGGTGGGCAAGCCGACCACTGGACG
>JACREB010000218.1 GCA_016218475.1 Nitrosomonadales bacterium
AATGCTTCAAGTTCGTTGCGCTCTTGCTCCGTGAGCGTTACCCGGTATCTCGGTGACATGGCGACCTCCTTTTGTTAAGGGTTTCACCAGTATGTCACAAGGCGTTACAATACGAAAGCAATAATGTTACATGGTACTAGCCCATTTTTCTTTCGTGGGTGGTTTTTCGGTGACTTAAATCTGCGTTTTCCTAGCAGCCTGTCGGGCTTAAAGGAAATCGGCTGCAAATCCGTCTGGCCGGTGCATATTTCGCCGCTTTTTTGGTCAATAGAACGACTATTGACCTGCAAAACCGGCAAAATCTGTCCTCGCCCAGCCAAATTTTGCGAGCGCCGCTTTGCGGCTTGCCTGCTTAACCCGCTTCGCTTCGATTCTTCAAGTCCGACAGGCTGCTATGACTCCAGCACCCGCAATTCCGCATTTGTATAGCGCAACCGGCTCGCGAGCACGCTGGCGAGGCCTTCCATGAGGCCGAGGGCAAGCTTCTTGTGTTCTTCGGCCACCGCGTCGAAAGTCTTGCGCGAAAGCACATAGAGTTCGGTATCGGAAAATGCCACCGCATCGGCGGAACGCACATCGCCATCGAGGAAAGCCATTTCGCCAAAGAAAGATCCCCTGCCGAAAGTGCCGAGATGGTGGCTCAGTTTTTCTGAAAGAGGCAGCATGATGCGCACGGCACCCTTGCGGATCAGGAAAAGTTCGTCGCCGGTGTCGCCGCGCTTGAAGATTTTGTCACCTGTCTTGTAGGAACGTTTTTCCATGGACTGTTCCAGCGCAGCAAGCGTTTCCGCTTTGCGCCCCTTGAACAATTCGATCTCGTTGAGGGCGAGCGCCTCCTGCTCGCCAAGCTCGCACATCGCGTCCTTGAGGATGCGATCCTCGACCCATTCGAGCGCCTCGTCGAGTTCGCCGAACACGCGTGCCGCGCTCTTGTAGGGTACCAGTCCGATCTGGTCAAAATACTGCTGCATGTCGCGGCCCGAAGGCAGGTTCTGTGGCAGTTGGCTGAAGATGAGGAAACCGTGGCGCTCGGCAAGCATATCCTTGACCTGATCCAGCATGTGGGCGGCGGTGACATCGACGGACTGTACGCGGCGCATGTCAAGGATGACGTAGTCCCGTGTCTTCAGCTCCGGCTCCAGCGCCGTGTATAGCTGGTTGGTAGTGCCGAAGAACAGGCTGCCCTGAAGCTCGACGACAATGCCGAGCTCGCCGCGCGCAACGAGAATTTCCATTTCTTCATGCGTGCGCACGCGTTTCGAAAAAGTCTCGTTGCAACTAACCTTGCGGCGCACGACGGTGCCACCGATTTGCTCGCGGACAAAGAGGAGCACGGCGAGCACGATACCGATACCCGACGCCGCAATCAAGCTGACCGTCAGCGCCGTGGCGACAACGGCGGCGATGACGGCGAAGTCGAGTATCGTGGAGCGTTGCTTGAGGAACTGGAAACTGTGGCGGTCAATCATGCGCACACCGATGACCATCAGGATTGCGGCAAGCGCCGCCACCGGCACCCACGAGATCAATGCGCCGAGCACCAGAAAGGCGACCAACGCGAGCACGCCTTCAAAGACACCCGAATAGCGGCTCACCGCGCCGCTGGAAATATTGACCAGCGTCGCGCCCATCGTCCCGGCGCCGGGGATGCCGCCGATTACGGCGGAAACCACATTCCCGAGGCCTTGGCCGATCAGTTCGCGGTTTGATTTGTGGCGCGAGCGCGTCAATGCATCGAGCACCACGCAGGTCTTCAGCGTGTCGATGGAAAGCAGCACGGCCAGCGTCAATGCGGGAACTACAATGTGCTTGATCTGGTCGAGGCCGATTCCACCCATGGCGTGCCAGCGACCCGCCATGGCATCGGTAAAACTGCCGCCACCGCCGAGCGATCCGACGACGAACTTATTACCTTCCAGCGTGAGCAGTGCCGGATCCGCCAACCCGAGTCCGAAATAGGCGAACACTCCCGCCAACAACCCGAGAATCGCTGCCGGCACCAGTTTGGTGATGCGCGGCGCACCGAGCATGACGGCGATAGTCACCGCACCGACGACCATGCCCTGCCATTGCCACACCGCAGGCGAAACAAGCGATCCCCAAAAGTGCATACCCTTGGGAACACCGAGAAACTTGGGCACTTGACCCGCAATGATGTACAGGCCGACGCCCGACAGGTAGCCGCTGACCACCGGATAAGGCATGTACTCGATCAACCGCCCGAGCCGCACCGTGCCGAAAAATATCTGCAGCAGCCCCGCCATCAACCCCAGCGCCGAGAGCATCAGAATCACTGTCGGCAGGTCGCCGCCGTTGTGCATGGATTCGAGCGCAAACGCCGCCAGCACCGCCGCTGCGGGAGCGCACGGGGCAGTGATGAGCCGGTTGGTGCCGCCCAGCGCCGGTGCGATAAGACCGAGCGCGGTCACACCGAGGATGCCGGCCAAGGCGCCCTGCGCCGCGTAGGAAGCGCCAAGCGGCGAATAGATGGTGACGCCGAAGGCAATGGCCGAGGGGAGCGCCACAAGCATCGCGGCAAGGCCACCCCAGAAATCTCCTGCTTCAGGCTTAAGCAGCTTCATGGTTTATGCTCCGTTTTATAGGCTTGCTACCCCATCACATTTTTCAATCAATAGTGGAATGACGTCCCTACATGCATCATCGGTTTACGTTTGAATCAGAATGTAATTAAAGCCGCTCCTTGTCTTTCAGGATATCATTTTATAGCGGGTGCGCAGTCAAAATGCTTCGGATTCGAAGTGCAACAACCGATGATAATCCAGTGCAATTCCGTTCAGTTTAATTACATTTTCAGATTTAATGGTGAAATATTACAGGGTGCATGGAATGCACCCTGTTATTGATGCTTTGAAAGAGATAATGAAATAGGCTCTTAACCGCGTTTTACAGCAAGCGCCGCCACACGATGGTAGCGACCGATTCCCGGTGCGATTTCTCCCGGCGGCGCAATATCCCAACGCCACCGGGACAAAGTATGGCGCTCAAAGCCAAGCTTTTCGGCAAAGTCGGCATGTTCGGTAACGTCGCCGTTCTGGACATAAGTCGTTTGCTCCATATCGGCCAGCATACAGCCAGGAGCCGGGAAAGCCGCGAGATAGTTCAGATGTTGTCGCATCAGTCGCGTGCTCCATTCTTCCAGGGTTGCCTCGTCAATTTCGGGAAAACGCTCTCGCAGCCAGCCCAGCGGCAGCAAGGGCAACTGGGAAATCAGATTGACAGAAGCCACCCAATCTACAGTTGGATCGTCAAGAAAATATGTTGGTGGCGGCAAATCCAGATTGCCCGGCGTTATGGT
The DNA here is from genome assembly GCA_016218475.1 of Nitrosomonadales bacterium. Lineage (GTDB taxonomy): Bacteria > Pseudomonadota > Gammaproteobacteria > Burkholderiales > Gallionellaceae > Gallionella. Next base: position 3,317 of record JACREB010000218.1, read on the forward strand.
TTTCAGCCGTTCCAGAAAACCGGTGACATCGTGGGAAAGACAGCGCACATTGGCATGGCGGCGCGCAACGCCCCGCACTTCGGGTAAATGGGCGAGATCAACCAGCAAGACGTTTTCAAATCGGCTTGCAAGCTCGGTCAGAGGTATATCCAGCAGCAGCCCGGAGCCGAATATCAGCGCGGTGCGAAAGTTGCTGCATGCGTGCAGCGATTCGAGCAATGCCGAGAGGCTATTTTCCAGATGCGGTTGCCACGCTGTTTTGCAACGCCTGTAACGCGAGCGGATACCGATGCTTTCACGCAGGTAGCCAAGCTTGCGGGCAAGCGGGGGGCAATCGGCAGCAAGGTAGGTGAGCCACTCGTTCAGCATGGTGCGCTACACATCTCTAATTCGAGCATGAATCGATGATGTGGCAACTTTGAGCTTGCGCTGCCTGTTTTTATGAATATCATTAACCCATCCGGGGTCAACAGAATAATATCCTTTGCACTGGCTCTTTCCCGTTTTTCAGCAACCTGTCGAGCGCATTTTGCGCGGCATCCGTGATGCCTTTTCGGCTTCCCATTTCGATTAGTTTGTCTAATGCGCGCTCATACTGATAATCCGTTTCGAGCCAGTCAGCAGCGATTTCCCTGGCGGCATGTTTGGTCAACTTCAGCATCCCTGATTTTACTCGCACCAGATATGCGCAAGTCCTGCCTTTTTTTGCCACGATAGCGATGTGGCGCTGGCGATCCATCAATACCTGACCGCAGGTTATGTTGAAGGTTGCGGATGAAAGAAAATCAATGGTATGAAAATCAACCGGGTCTTTTGCCATCGCAATTTATGAATATGCAATAGTTTCTGTTATCGGCATATTCCTCATAAAATTGATACTTGTTCGACCGCTATAGGCAAAAAAACTGTTTGCATGCCCATATACCCATTTCATGGGAGCCTGTGCGTCGATTGATCTTGCGATTTTGATACGGCTTACTTCTTTGGTGAACCAGTATTGCGATAAGGTGTCGGATTTCCTGAGAAGGGGCTGCTAGAGAGCGCCCGTTGCCTTTGCCTGGACTGAGCCGGAAAGTTGGAGTATCTTGAGAACCGGGTAGTTGGCTGAAATTTTGAAATCAAGGGGGAATCCGGAAGGGAAGGCAGAAATGCCCATCCAGAATATAAATGCTGTGGCTCGGGCTGGCGAGAATGCCGATAGCAGCGTGCCCGATATTGCACCGGCCAACAAAGCCGGGGTTGCCGGGTCTGCGCCTGCCAGAACTGCATCCACCGGGTTGCCAGTATCCGAGCAGCCGCCGTCTATTGCACAGTTGCAGAGATTGATCGTCAGCATGAACAAGGCCATACAGCAAAGCAACAGCAATTTGGAATTCACCATGGACAAGAAATAGGCTCCTAGTACCATGTAACATTATTGCTTTCGTATTGTAACGCCTTGTGACATACTGGTGAAACCCTTAACAAAAGGAGGTCGCCATGTCACCGAGATACCGGGTAACGCTTACCGAGCAAGAGCGCCAAGAACTTGAAGCGCTGACGAAACAAGGAAAGACCAATGCAAGAAAATTTATCCGCGCCCGTGCGCTGTTATTGTGTGACGCCGGGGACGGTGGCCCATCGTGGAAAGTTGCGGACGCAGCAGAGGCGCTCGGAATAACCGGTCGGACTATCGAGCATATCAAGAAGCGATTTGTAGAGGAAGGGTTGGAAGCGGCACTCGACCGCAAGCCATTAGAAAAGCCGCCGCGCGAAATCGAGTTTGATGGTGCATTCGAGGCGAGGCTGATTGCCTTGGCCTGTTCTGGTGCCCCGGAGGGTTGTGCCAGATGGACGGTCAGGTTACTTGCCGACAAGGTTGTCGAACTTAAAATATCGGAATCCGTATCGCATATGACCATACAGCGGATTCTAAAAAAAACGAACTTAAACCTCGCCCCAGCAAGTACCGGAAAATCCCGCCGGAAGGGAGCGCCGCATTTGTAGCGAATATGGAAGACGTGCCGGAGGTTTATCACCTGCCGTATGATCCCTGCTACCCTGTGGTTTGCATGGATGAACCGAGCAAGCAATTGATCGGAGAAGTCAGGGAACCCGTTCCGTGCGCACCTGGTCGGCCCGCACGCATGGACGACGAATATGTCGGGAATGGCGTGGCGGGAATTTTTATGGAAGTGGAGCCGTTGTCCGGCAAAAGGCACGTCGCCATCACGGAACGCCGAACAAGAAAGGATTGGGCATCGCAGATAATGGAAATGCTCGACGAAC
>JACREB010000217.1 GCA_016218475.1 Nitrosomonadales bacterium
CGATCACCGCCGAAGTCGATGCCTGGCAGTTGCGCCGTAACACGGAGCAACGTGGCATCGAGTGGAAGTTCACCCGGCAGGATGCGGATACAAAAATGGCTCGGCATTATGTTTCGTAATTAATGGGTTTATATACTAGCTACGGGCTACCAGCTTAAGGGGTAAGAATGAAATATAAAGACCTGCGCGACTTCATCGCGCAACTGGAAAAACTCGGCGAACTCAAGCGCGTGTCCGCGCCGGTTTCGCCGCATCTGGAAATGACCGAAATCTGCGACCGGGTGTTGCGCGCGCAAGGTCCGGCGGTGCTGTTTGAAAATCCTGTCGGCCACAAAATGCCCCAAAATAAAATACCCGTCCTGGCCAACCTGTTCGGCACACCGCGCCGCGTTGCCATGGGAATAAATGCTGGCATGGGCGAAGAATCCACCGATGCGTTGCGCAAAGTGGGCAAGTTGCTGGCCTATCTCAAAGAACCCGAACCACCCAAAGGCCTGAAGGACGCTTGGGAAAAATGGCCGGTGCTCAAGCAGGTGCTGACCATGTCGCCCAAAGTGCTGTCCGGCGCGCCCTGCCAGGATGTGGTGTGGGAAGGCGCCGATGTGGATCTGGGCAAACTGCCGATCCAGCACTGCTGGCCGGGCGATGTCGCGCCGCTGATTACCTGGGGGTTGGTGGTTACACGCGGCCCGAACAAACCGCGCCAGAATCTCGGCATCTACCGCCAGCAGGTGATCGGCCCGAACAAAACCATCATGCGCTGGCTCGCGCATCGCGGCGGCGCGCTGGATTTCCGCGACCATTGCGAGAAAAATCCGGGGCAACCTTACCCCGTCGCGGTGGTGATCGGTGCCGACCCGGCCACGATTCTCGCCGCAGTCACACCGGTGCCGGACTCGCTATCCGAATACCAGTTCGCCGGGCTGCTGCGCGGCAGCAAGACCGAGCTGGTCAAATGTCTGGGCAGCGATTTGCAAGTGCCCGCTTCCGCCGAAATCATTCTGGAAGGCGTGATCCATCCCGGCGAGACCGCGCTGGAAGGGCCATATGGCGACCATACCGGCTATTACAACGAACAGGACAAATTTCCGGTGTTCACCATCGAGCGCATCACCATGCGGCGCGACCCGATCTACCACTCCACCTACACCGGCAAGCCACCCGACGAACCCGCGATGCTGGGCGTGGCGCTGAACGAAGTGTTCGTGCCGCTGCTACAAAAGCAATTTCCCGAGATCGTGGATTTCTATTTGCCGCCGGAAGGCTGCTCGTATCGCATGGCGGTGGTCAGCATCAAGAAGCAATATGCGGGGCACGCCAAGCGCGTGATGTTCGGCATCTGGTCTTACTTGCGCCAGTTCATGTACACCAAATTCATCATCGTGGTGGACGACGACGTTGCCATCCGCAACTGGCAGGAAGTGATCTGGGCGATCACCACGCGCGTAGACCCGGTGCGCGATACGCTGCTGGTGGACAAAACGCCGATCGACTATCTCGACTTCGCCAGCCCGGTATCCGGCCTCGGCGGCAAGATGGGACTGGACGCCACCAACAAATGGCCGGGCGAAACGCAGCGCGAATGGGGTACGCCGATCGTGATGGACGAGGCGGTGAAGCGGAAAGTGGATCAGATGTGGGGCGAATTGGGGTTGTAACGGTGGAGTACGCTACGCTGCTTCTCATTCAATTCAGATGCAGTTGTCCGCAGATTGCGCAGATTTCCGCAGATAAACAGCGCGTAGGTTGGGCACGCTGCGCTTTGCCCAACCTACAGGTAGCCCTTTTTGGTTCCGGCTCGTCCGGCTTAGGACGATTTGGTGCTCATCTGCAAATTCTCCTGAAATCTGCGTTAATCTGTGTACCCGAAGGGCACAAGAACCTCTTCGAGGTAATCTGCGGATGAAAAGCGGTTTTCAGGTTCAATGCTGCCGTGCGGTTTTTGCGGGTTCGTAGAACAGGCATGGGGCACCCCACGAGAGCAATCAACGTTCCAGACTTAATTCGATTTCGGTATTGTCGCCCTTGCGCACCGATACCTTTTCGGTGGACATCCTGTAGCCTTCCAGCTTCACGCTGATTGCATGCACGCCGGGCTCCATTTCCAGGCGCAACGGTGACAGCCCGTAATACACGCCGTCCAGATACACCTTGGCGCGCTGCGGGTTGGTGTTCACCAGCAACAGCCCTGTCGTATCGCTGGCACGCGGTATATAGGCAGGCGGCGGGGCGGTTCCGCCCGGTTGTGCGCCATGGCTGGGCACTGCCGGTACGGGCGCAGCCGGCGTAGATTGGGCTGCGGGAGGAGCGACATAGACCGTCACGCCGGGAACCGGTTTGGTGCCGGGCGTCAGGTTGAACAACTCCGGCCGCGATGCCATCAAGGACGCGCTGACTGCCTCGACCGTTTTAGTGCAGGCGACGCGCAATATTTTGTTCATGTAAGCGACCACATCGCCCTTGCTGTTGCCGGAAATGCCGGCAAAACGGTCATTCTTTTCCATGACTATGCCCGACCACACCACCTTGCCGGTAGCGACTTCTTTCAGGGTGGTTTCTATCGCGATGTTGATTTCATCGCGCGCTTTGACGTTCAGGGTCAAGTCCTTGATGACACCGGACACTTCAAACAGGGCGCTGTTTGCGCTGCCGCCTTCCAGCACCTGGTAGCCTTCCGTGTCAAACCGTTTCTTGATGGCCGTCGTGACGATGATTGCGATTTCCTGGTCGAGCAGCAGCTGATCGCCATCCACGCCGCTGACGCGCGCTTCGGCTACGCCCAGCAAGCGGGGGTTGTTCGACTTGCGCTGATCGACATACTTGCTGACGCGCAACGTGGCGGCGTACTTGATGAGGGGGCCGGTACTGCCATCGGCTCCTTTTTTCTCGTCTGCGGTGCTGATCGTACTGTCGCCGCCACCCATCCAGCCGGTAACCTGATCCTTGGCGTCCTTGACACTGGAACAACCGGCAATGGCGGACAACAACACAAGCAGCGTGATATGCCGCAACAATCGACTCATGGGTTTCACCTTAACAATTAAAATTATTCATGCGCATATTCAGGATATGCCGCGTTATTTGACGGGCGCGGGAAGATAACGGACCAGCTCGTTGAGCGCCTTCGTATAAACTTCCCGCTTGAATTCGATTACGGCGTCGAGATCCAGCCAATAATCGTTCCAGCGCCACGCGTCAAATTCGGGATGCGAACTGACACGCAGGCAGACATCGCAGTCACGTCCGACCAGGCGCAACAAAAACCATATTTGTTTTTGCCCGCGATAACCGCCGTGCGATTCGCGCTTGTTCCAGCACTTCGGAACCTCATAACGCATCCAGTCACGGGTGCGCCCGAGAATTCTTACATGTTCCGGCACCAAGCCGACTTCTTCGCGCAACTCGCGGTACATCGCCTGCTCCGGGGTTTCGCCATGCTGTATGCCGCCTTGCGGGAACTGCCACGCATGCTGCCGCACCCTCTTGCCCCAGAACACTTGATTCCTGTCATTCGTGATAATGATGCCGACATTCGGACGGTAGCCGTCTCGATCGATCATTTTTCACTCTGTTCGGTTAATTTCAATGCATGGATTCTTTCACATTTTCCATCTATTGGAAAGCGGATATGCGGCACTTCCTATCTACAACGGACGTTTATATACCGAAGCAACGATATTTGATATTTAGAGACTCGTTTCTTTAAAGGCTATAAAATCCCAGATTCGCATAGCGATTGATAAGCAAAACGGTATTTATTTTTACTGTGTCACATAGCGATTAAGGGATGCAGTGCAAGGCAAAATCGGACGAAAAAGCGGAGTTTACATGGAGTAAATGAGCATTTTGAGTCCGATTTTAACGCCGCAATGCGCCCTTCAGCGTTTTGTGACATAGTAAAATTATGAAATTGCATTTTTTAGCCAGCCCCACGATGAAACGCGTCATTTTGTTATCGCTCGCAGCAATTCTGTTGCTCACCTCATGCAGCGGCGTTTCGACCCGGAGCGTCATTTCTGCTGCCGCCAGCGGCAGTCCCGAGGCGGCGGCGCGCGCGCTGATCAAGCGCAAGCAGATCGCCTATATGCGCAACCCCGCGCAGCTCGCCAGCGACCTGAAGAACGTGCAGCGCGATTTCGAGCGGCTGATGGATGTGCTGCGCGGCAACGCCGGCAAGAAGTGGGGCAAGAAGGAAGCGCGGCTGCCCGACCGCACCAGCTACGTCAAATACACGCAGGGCTACCTGAGCCGCGCCATCGTGGATTTCGACCGCGGAGAGATCACCGTCGAAACGCTGGACGAAAAAAATCCAGACAGCAGCCTGAAGGACGCCATCGTCACCACGCTGCTCACCCCCGATGACCCGCGCGCGGTCGACCTGTTTTCGGACAGTTCGATCAAACTGACCGGCGAACGCAACCCCTATTTGCTGGATCTGGTGCTGGACGACAAAGGGCGCGCCATCGCCACGCCGGGGCAGGCCGAACACTTCGCCTCAGGCCTGGTCGGCCACGCGCAAAGCCGCAGCGTAAACACCGATGCGGGCGGCAAACAGGCCCGCTTTGTCAGGTTCAGCATGGTCAGCAACTTCTCCAGCAAGCAGGCGGAAAAATATCGCCCGCTGGTTGAAAAATTCGCCAGGGTCTACGGCATCAGCCCGAGCCTGGTATTCGCCATCATGCGCACCGAGAGCAACTTCAACCCGTTCGCGGTCAGCTCCGCGCCCGCCTACGGCCTGATGCAACTGGTTCCCAGCAGCGGCGGGCGCGATGCCTACAAACGCGCCAAAGGATCAAACGAGATACCCAGCAAACAATACCTGTTCAATGCGGAAAACAACATCGAACTGGGCGCGGCGTATCTGAGCGTGCTGGCCTTCGACGAGCTGGATGAAGTGGCCGACCCGGCGTCGCGCGAATACTGCGTCATTTCCGCCTACAACACCGGCGCAAGCAACGTGCTGCGGGCTTTTTCCGGATCGGCGAAACAGCATGACGCCGCCATCGCCGCCATCAACGGCATGGCCGCACCCGCCGTGTACAGCCATCTGCGCGAGCATCTGCCCCATGCGGAAACGCGCCAGTACCTGCAAAAAGTGGTGGGGTTCAGGAAGCAGTTTGTCTCGGTTAACTGAGCGACCGACTCCGTAGGGTGCGTTTCACGCACCAAAATTACTGGTGCATGGAATGCACCCTACCTGTTTTCGCATCTTGGCATCGAATAGCAGCACCAGCCGTTCACCGCCAGCACGCCATAGTTTTACATTACAATCTCACCCATGTCTGAATTACACGCATTGGTTCCCGCCGCCGGTTTCGGCGCACGCATGGGGCATGAATTGCCAAAACAATACCTGCCGCTGGCCGGGCATCCGATGATTTTTCACGCGCTGCACACGCTGTGTACCTGCCCGGAAATCACCACGGTGTTCGTGGTGCTGGCACCGGATGACACGCTGTTCCACAGTTACGACTGGACACAGTTCGGCGACAAGTTGCAGCCGCTGTATTGCGGCGGCGAGCGGCGCGCGGCCAGCGTGCTGAACGGCCTGCTGGCTTCCGAGCTGGAACCGGACGACTGGGTGCTGGTGCATGATGCGGCGCGCCCGTGCCTGACGCAGGCGCATCTGGCCAAGCTGATCGGCGCATTGCGCGATGACGCGGTGGGCGGCATCCTCGCCGTGCCGCTGGCGGATACGCTGAAGCGCGCCGATGCGAATGGCCGCATCCTGCGCACCGAGAGCCGCGAACAGTTGTGGCAGGCGCAGACGCCGCAGATGTTCCGCGCCGGGTTGCTGGCGCAGGCGTTGCAGCAGTGCAGCGATGTCACCGACGAGGCTTCCGCAGTCGAGGCGCTGGGCTTGAGGCCGAAGCTGGTGTTGAGCGAATCGGGCAATTTCAAGGTGACCTATCCGCAGGATTTGCTGCTGGCGGAATTGCTGTTAAGTGAACGGGTGTAACCAACACCCTCTCCCCTGCCCCTCCCCGTCAAGGGAGAGGGGATGGGCTGTAAGGTTGGAGTGGGCATCCCCTCTCCCCTTGCGGGATAACCAGCGACTTGGCTATCGTTTTTTGATAGCCTAGTCGAATGGCTAGTTAGTTCATCAGAGGGGCAGGGGAGGAGTAATATGAGAATCGGACAAGGCTTTGACGTTCACCAACTGGTAGCAGGGCGCAAGCTGATTATCGGCGGCGTGGAGATACCGCATGACAAGGGGCTGCTCGGGCATTCCGATGCCGACGTGCTGCTGCACGCGATCTGCGATGCGCTGCTCGGCGCGGCGGCGCTGGGCGATATTGGCAGGCATTTTGCCGACACCGATGCGAAGTATAAGAACATCGACAGCCGCATCCTGTTGCGCGAAGTGCTGCATCTGGTTCGCGAACAGGGCTATCGCGTCGGCAATGTGGATGCCACCATCATCGCGCAGGCGCCGAAGATGGCGCCGCATATCGCGCAGATGGCGGCGCATATCGCCGCCGACCTGCGCGTCGAAAAAAATGCCGTCAACGTGAAGGCGACCACCACCGAGCAACTGGGATTCAGCGGGCGCGGCGAGGGAATCGCGGCGCAGGCAGTAGTTCTTTTACTGGCTGATTGATGCGCGTTCTCGCTTTAGAAACTTCTACAGAATATTGTTCTGTTGCACTGTGGCAAGACGGTGAGATTACGGAGCGTTGCGAGCTGGCCGGACAGAAGCATTCCGAGTTGCTGATAGAGATGCTGGATGCCTTGCTGCAAGCTACAGGCTACAAGCTACAAACTATGGACGGCATCGCGTTCGGCATGGGGCCGGGATCGTTCACCGGGGTGCGCATCGCCTGCGGGGCGACGCAGGGATTGGCGTTCGGCGCGAGTCTGCCGGTGGCCGGCATCTGCACCCTGCAAGCCCTGGCGGAGGCTTCCGGCAGGCTGCGCGTGATCGCCGCGCTGGACGCGCGCATGGGCGAGATTTATCACGCCGCGTATGAAAAACAGGATGGTGTCTGGGCAACAGCGAGCGAGCCGCGTTTATGCAAACCGGAAGATGCGCCGCCGGTTTCGGGCGATGACTGGTTCGGCGCGGGCAGCGGTTTTGCCGTGCATGGCAAGGTGTTGGGCGAGCGATATGCAGGGCAACTGCATGGCGTGGATGGTGCCGCCGTACCACAAGCCGCGGCGATAGCCGCGCTCGGCGCGGCGCAATTTGCGCTTGGGCGCGGCATGGATGCGGCAGAGGCTTTGCCGCTGTATCTGCGCGACAAGGTGGCGCTGAAGACCTCCGAACGCGAAAAACGCTGATGCGCGCGATGGCGCGGGACGATGTGGATGCGGTACTCGCCATCGAACAGGCGGCGCAAAGATTTCCGTGGACGCGCGGCAATTTTTCCGACGCACTGGCCTCGAATTATGTATGTTGCGTGGATGAAGAAGGCGGCGAGATACGCGGCTACGCGGTCATGATGCCGGCGGCGGACGAGGCGGAATTATTGAACATCGGTGTAGCGGTAGCACAGCAACGCAAGGGGCTGGGGCGTGCGATGCTAGGCGAGATGCTGGAAAATGCGCGCGGCAGGAATATGCGCCGCGTGTTCCTCGAAGTGCGCCCGTCCAATGCCGCCGCGATTGCCTTGTACCGCAGCGCAGGGTTCAAGGAAATCGGCGTGCGGCGCGGTTATTACCGGAATGCGGGCGGCAGCGAGGATGCGCTGATGATGGCATGCGAATTGGTGGGTGGAGAGAATGGATAGAAGCGAAGCTGTACTGCGCGAACTGAACCTGTACCCGCAATGGGTGCGGCGGAATCCGCCTGCGCTTGAAGAGCCTCAATCCGTTCGGGCTGAGCTTGTCGAAGTCTGCCCGGCACCTACAGAAATTGGTGTCTTATGTCCTTCGACAACGCCTTTAGTCCTGAGCGAAGCCGAAGGGTCGGGACGAACGGAAATAAATAATACCCATACCGGTTCATCTGCTGTTGTACCGGCATCCCAAGCCGATAACCTCGACTGGCCCGAGCTCAAACGGCGTGTGCGCGACTGCACCGCCTGCAAGCTGCGCGCCGGATGCACGCAGACAGTGTTCGGCGTGGGCGACGAAAGCGCCGATTGGCTGTTCGTCGGCGAAGGGCCGGGCGCGGACGAGGACGCGCGGGGTGAGCCGTTCGTCGGGCAGGCGGGCAAGCTGCTCGACAACATGCTGATGGCGATCAAACTCGGGCGCGGAAAAAATGTGTATATCGCCAACATCGTAAAATGCCGCCCGCCCGGCAACCGCAATCCCGAGGCGGACGAAATCGCGGCCTGCCTGCCCTACCTGCAACGCCAGATCGGATTGATAAAACCCAAACTCATCGTCGCGCTGGGCAAGACCGCCGCCACCGCTTTGCTGGGGCGCGATGCGACGCTGGGCTCGTTGCGCGGCACATTGCACGACTTCAACGGCATACCGCTGCTCGTCACCTACCACCCCGCCTATCTGTTGCGCAGCCCGATGGAGAAGGCCAAGGCGTGGCAGGATTTGTGTCTTGCAACGGATATGATGCAGAAAATGTAGGGGCACGCCGCGCGGCGCCCCTACTTGTTTGCGGCGGGTGCGGCGCAGTGATACTTCTCTGGCGCCCTGTCAGGCAAACACTGACAACGAATTTCCCTATCCCTTACAGCGAAATCGGGCAAGCACCTGTATGATGCTTCGCGTGCTGCGTCGCTTTTGCAGGTTCGAATGAATTCGCACCTGCATACCCCGCAACTGCGTTTTCCAGGATTATGAAAACATCATGAGACTGCACGATTTAAGTTTGGCTGCGCGTGTCACTATCGGCGTCCTGTCCATGGTGGCTGCGGGTACGGCGACGCTGCTGCTTGTCGAAAATGCACATCTTCGCGATGTTTACCTGAGCGAGCGGCGCGCCCGCCTGGAACAGGATCTCGAAACTGAAACATTACAGTTGACCCAGGCGATCAATACACTGCGCCAAGATGTGTTGTTCCTGTCCGACATGCTGATGAAACCGGCGCTGCAAGCCCGCCATTACGACTTCAAGATTGACGAAGGCTTGCTTATGGCTGAGCGTTGACCGGTTCAACCCAAAAACGGCAGTCGGGTAGGGTGGGCAGGGATTTTATCTGCCCACGCGGCATTGGATCCGCGCGGGGGCAACGGCGTACCCGGTCTACGCCGCTATCAGACAAACACCGACAGCAAAATTTCTCAGCGCCCTACACCACAATCAGACAAACACCGATATACACGCCATGTGCAAAGGGGCATCATTCACATGAAAATTTCGCGGGCATAACCGGTCGGACGATCATCGCGCAGGTTGGGCAAAGCGCAGCGTGCCCAACAAACTATGCGGGAAATGAATGTTGGGCACGCTGCGCTTTGCCCAACCTGCGGCAAGACAGCTTCACCTTTTTGGTTCAGGCTTGTGCCGAAGCATCTCAGTGAAAAGGGGGAATGATGAAAGTGTTTATTGTGGAGGATTCAGAGATGGTGCGCGAACATCTGCAATCCATGTTGTCCGATATTCCCGGTGTCGATCTGGTCGGTTATGCGGTGGACGAATTGGGCGCGATAGAACGTATCGATGCGTTGCGGCCCGATGCCGTGACCCTCGACCTCAGGCTGAAACCCGGATCGGGAATCGCCGTGCTGGATCATATCAAAAAGAACCATGCCTGGATCAAAGTCATCGTGCTGACCAACTATGTTGACGAGTTTTACGCCGACAGTTGCAAAAATGCCGGGGCGGACTGTTTCTTCGACAAGACTTTCCAGTTCTCGCGGGTCCGTTCGGCTTTGTGGTCGTGGGTTTATGCCGATGGCGCGAACAATAAGGTTGCCGCCCCGCAGAGGCCATGAAGATGGAATGCGCCATTTTGGCCGAAGAACATTTTGTAAGTTTGTTCCGGCTCGCCCGGCCTGGCCGAGCTGGAAGCGGCTTGACAGCAATAACGAATCAAACGGGGCAGCGCCGTTCCGCTGCGTGTAGTCGAACCGGTTTCAATCATTACACACAAAGGAAAATATCATGAAAAAACTATTGGCGGTATTTGTGGCAATTTTTCTGTTCGGGTTTGTTGTCCAGGCGAACGCTGGCGAGTTTGGTGATCTGAGAACAAAGATGAGCGCGGCCAGGGAGTCGTTGGTCACCATGATGCTTCATAAAGAGCAGCGCGGTGCCGACCAGCAAAAACTGGTAAAAGATACGGCTGACGCTGTCAGCGCACAACTCGCGAAGATGAAGGCGCCAGCCGGAAAAGAAGCACAGTTCAAGGAGCTGGTTGAAACATGGGCCGCCTTCAAGAAAACCCGCGAGACGGAATTGGTCCCGACCATCCTCAAGGGCAACGATGAAGAAGCAAAAAAGATCGGCGGCGGCATTCAGAAAGAAAGAATTACGAAATGCCAGAATCTTATAAACGAGCTTGACAATTAAACCCGGATTGTTCATCGGGGTGAGATGCCTTTGGTAGGAGCGGCTTTAGCCGCGATTGCACTCCATTCATCGCACGATCTATCGCGGCTAAAGCCGCTCCTACAAAGACAATGCGCAGGCTAATTTCTCTAATGAACTATTTGGGTTGATCGCAGCCCGTTTCCCCCGGTTTCTTGTGAGGAGGTGAATCATGAAAATATCAGGCATGAATTTTTCTGCTATGAAAATCGGAACAAAACTTGGCTTGGGGTTCGGGTTCATCCTGTTGCTGGTGGTGATCCTGTCCACGTTTGTGGTGGCAAAGTTATCCGGGATGAACAAGGATGCGGCGCGGATCGACGCTGACTTGGCCAACAAGGCACGCGTGAGCACAATCAGTTCACTGGCCAAGGACAACGCCATTTCCAGCATGGAAATGCTGTTGAGCTCCGACAGCGGTCTCCACGCCAGGATCATTGCGCAGACAGATGAGAGGAAGAAGTCGATCACGGAAAATATGGAATCGATGAGCCATGATTTGGCCGGCTTTGCGCAAGACGAAAAGCTCCTGGCAGAGGTAAAAAAGAACCGCGCCGTATATGTCTCGGGGCTTGAGAAAGTTATAAGTCTGGTAAAAGCCGGAAAACGGGAAGATGCCACTTATGTTGCCGGCGAAGAAATGATTCCCATGCTGGCGCCATTATTGAAGGCTGTCAAAAATCTGGATGACCACCAGGCTGCAAAACTTGATGCCAGCACCATGCAGATAAAGCAAACGGCCAGTTCGATACGCAGCATGTCCATCATGATCGCTGTAATCGTCGTGTTGCTGGGCGTAACCATCGCCATCATGATCGTGCGCAACCTGATGAAACAACTGGGCGGCGAGCCGGATTACGCGGCGGAGGCGGTGGGCAAAATCGCCTCGGGAGACCTGTCGGCGACGCTGGCGATCAAGGCGGGCGACACCAGCAGCCTGATGTATTCTCTGCTGGTCATGCAGGAAAGCCTGCGCGCGATTGTAGCCGAGATCAAAAACATCGTCGAAGCGGCGGCGGTTCGCGGCGACTTCAGCAAGAGGATGGACATGGGCGGCAAGCAGGGCTACACCAAAGAACTGTCCGAGTTGCTCAACCAGCTTTCCAACACAACCAATGACGGCCTGAACGACGTGCTGCATGTCGCCAACCTGCTGTCCAAGGGCGACCTGACCCAGACCATTGCCAAGGACTACCCCGGCGCATTCGGCGAAGTGAAGAACGGCATCAACGGCACAGTGACCAACCTCAAGGAGCTGGTCGGCCAGATCAAGGACG
>JACREB010000018.1 GCA_016218475.1 Nitrosomonadales bacterium
AAAATGCTCATTTACTCCATGTAAACTCCGCTTTTTGCGAGTTGGGCGGCAACGGCAAGCCGCCCATCCCTGCTTGACCCACTTCGCCCGATTTTGCCTTGCACTGCATCCCTTGATCGCTTTGTGACACAGTAAGATTAGCACTTCGAACTTGAATCCAAGGACATCTTTCACACCCGCTTCGGCCAACTGCACTATACCGCCCAGCCAATTTTTAACTGGTCAACTTTTGACTGGTGCCAAAACCCCCTGACAGAATCCTCGGGCGCCTTTTTTGCATCGCGGATCTGCTTGTCGATCAAGGCGTTCAGCGCTTCGTTCAGCGGGGCGTTCAGGGGGCCGACATGCTCTACCTGTATCCGCTTTATCTCGCCCAGTTTGCTGTCCCGCATCGCGTCCAGAGCCGGCTTTATGGCTTCCTCGACGAAGCGCCCGCGCACTTCGGTAAATTTTGAGATCAGGCGTTTACCTTCCTCGTCATCCGGCGCGTCGCGCAGAACGGTCGCTGTATATATCCCCCATTGCTCGTCGATCACAGACTTGTTCTTCTCGATTTCTCTGATATATTTCGCCATGTCATCCGGGTGGTAAATCGAATTGGAGATGGCGAGCCGGTTGCCCAGGTTGGCCGTGGAGATAGCATTCAGTTGCACGAGGGACATTATTCTTTTCTCATATGTCAGCTTCGTCGAGCTATCCAATTTGTCGGAGACATACAACCCTTTCCCGCTGACAACCATAAGCCCAACCAGCAGCAAGGCCAGCAGGATCGTCAACAGAGCGTTAATTTTTATATCGTCGAACATCTGCGATCCTTTTTTATTACCCCGCGCATATTCCGAATTGCAGCGAATACTACCCCCCCCCCCCCCGAAATTCATATATGCCGAAATATCTATATATTTCGGCATATTGACTTTTTGTTCATTATGCTGTCGGCTTTTGATTGTCAGGGGCGAAGCCTTGATTGATTTGTACGTATAACCCGATAACTGCCTGGTTCAAGTTGATGCGAATTCTGCCAAACAAAGGCCTTGCGGAATATCGGGGGTTGCCTATTCGGGCATCGGGCTGCGCCTATTTTGCTACCGCATTTCACTGAGGGAGGGTAAGGAATTCCTGAGTAAACCACCCCGCCGCAAGCAGCGGGGGTGCATTTTCCCGCCATGACCCGCGCCCACCCACGCGGAGTATTGGAGCGACACGAATTACCAAATTGAGTTACTTGCCCACAACAGTGTTGCCGGGCGTGACGGTGATATGCTCTTTTACTTGGTAGTTATGGTGCGTGCGTATTGCTTTTTTCTATTGAGTGGTTGTAATACCCACCATGGGTAGCAATAAACCACCCCGCCCCAAGGGGCGGGGTATTAGTACAGTAGGGCGGGTTCCACCCGCCGTCATAAACCATGGCGGGTGGAACCCGCCCTACTTGCTTACGCCGCAAGCGGTGGGGAATTGACCCGAAGAGATTAAACAGATCGAAGCGGACGGCTGGCCCACCTCAACCCGACAGATATTGCGAAAAAGCTGGGATAACTGGGGGGGGCGTAGTACTGCTGGCGTAGCACTGCTTGACAATTATTCGCATATAAACGAAAATTATTTATGTATGGAATTCGGCACTATCTAATTCCAATTCTAAATTAGAAGTGCATTTTCGTAGGGCGGGCTTTGCCCGCCAGATAAAGCTGTCGGGCATAGCACGACCTACGGATTATTGTCTCTTCAAAATGGAAATGGAATAACGGCGGAAGACAAGGATGTCTACCTTGATTGGGTTAGAACTTCTCGCACTCTTTTGCTATGATGCTGATCAAGGAGATCAAGTTATGAATTCAAACTACACCGCAGTAATTAAGCAAGATGCCGATTTGTGGATCGGCTGGATTGAAGAAGTCCCTGGCGTAAATTGCCAAGAATCTACGCGTGAAAAGTTATTGAAGTCTCTCCGAGAAACATTAGCCGAGGCCATCGAATTAAATCGTGCGGATGCGCTGGAAGCCGTAGGCTATGGTTTTGAAGAGCTTTCGATAGCCGTATGAAGCGGCGAGATTTACTGACACACCTCACTTCACATGGCTGCGCATTGCTCCGCGAAGGTGGCAGCCATTCTTGGTGGTGCCATTCGGAATCAAACAGACGAAGCGCTGTTCCTCGGCATAATGAAATCAACAACCACTTGGCGGTTAAGATTTGCCGCGACCTTGGCATCTCCGATCCAAAGAAGTTCTAACCCTACGCTCAAGCGGGACTGCGCAAAAGCGCGCAGCCCCTTAGCTCCACGTTAGCAAGCTGCGCGATGTAACGGCAAGGATTGCTATTGATCGGCGCGTTAACCGTGTTGAGATAGGTAATTTCGGCGATCACAAGCCTTGCCGTGATGGCGTGTGGGAATTGCGTATCCATGTGGGTGCCGGATATCGAGTGTATTACGCTATCGCAGGCAAGGAGATTTACTCCTGTGTGGAGGCGACAAACGAACGCAGAGCACAGATATTGGCCGTGCCTGCGAGCACTGGCAAGACTGGCAAAGGAGAATAAATGATGAGAGATAGACAGCATGACGAAGCAATGGCAGAGATGTATCGTGAAGATCCTGCTTATGCCGTTCAGTTGCTTAATAGCATTCTTGAGGATGGGGATCAGGCTGAGCTTTTGATTGCATTGCGACAAATGGCAAAAGCCTTTGGCGGTGTGCAAGCTGTGGCTGAAACAGCACATTTGAATGCCACGCAGCTTTATCGCACGTTGTCGCCAAGCGGCAATCCTGCACTTAGTAATTTTTCAGCCATTTTAAAAGCGATGGGGCTGCGCCTGGCGGTCCAACCTGTGATTGATCACAAGCATGCCTGAAATAAAATGCCTGAAATAAAACTTGGTAGTTATAGTCTTACTGTGTCACATAGCGCTGAAGGGCGCATTGCGGCGTTAAAATCGGGCTCAAAATGCTCATTTACGCTATGTAAACTCCGCTTTTTGCGAGTTGGGCGGCAACGGCAAGCCGCCCATCCCTGCTTGACCCACTTCGCCCGATTTTGCCTTGCACTGCATCCCTTGATCGCTATGTGACACAGTAAGATTATTTGGGTTGAAACGATGTCACTGGACGCGACGGTCTCCAGACCTTCTATCCAGATTGGGTAGCTCCCCCCCCCCCGCAGAATCGTCGGGAATGCGCAACGTGACGACCGCACCCTGCCCCGGCTTGCTGGCTATGTTCAATTCCCCGCCGATTGAAATGGCGCGTTCGCGCATTCCGAGCAGGCCGAATGATTTATTTTCATCATGTTCTTCCGGGTCGAACCCCCTGCCGTTATCGCGTATTTCCATCTCGATCTTCGCGCCATTGCCGGCCGTGATAGTTATTTCCACGCGGGTCGCGGCGGCGTGATGCGCCGCATTGGCGAGCGATTCCTGCACGATGCGGAACAAAGCCAGTGCTTGTTTTTCGGCAAAGTTACCGGCAATGTCACCAACCACTTTCAGCGGGCATGGGATGCCGCTATTTCTGGCAAACTCCGCGCACTGCCGTTCGATGGCGGCGATGATTCCCATGTCGAGCAGTGGCGGGCGCAAGTTGCCGGCAACATTGCGCACACCCTGTATGGCCCGATCCACCAGCGCCAGCATGTTGCGCTCGATGCCGTCCATCACCGCGTTATTCAAACCCGTCCTGTCTTTCAGCAGCGCGATATCCATGCGCAACACCGACAGAACCTGCCCCAGCTCGTCGTGAACTTCGCGGGCAATAAATTTACGCTCATCTTCGCGCAGCTCTTCTGCATGCGCCGCAAGTTTCCGTATTGCCGCGCGCGATGCCCGGATTTCCAGCTCTGCGCGGATGCTTTCCTCCGCCTGCTTGCGCCCGGTGATGTTGCGTGCCGTGGCATAAGTGACGCCCTCGTTCTTATCGAAGTAGGCATCCCAGGACAAGAATATGACGTCCCCGCCCTTGCAGACATAGCGATTTTCAAACTCCATAGACGGGCGTACCGCGACCTGCAGCATCATTTCATCCGTGGTTCGCTGGCGATCCTCCGGCAGGACAAAGTCCAGAAAAGGCTTTGCCACAAGCTCGCTTTCGCTAAAACCGGTCAACTTCACGAAAGCCGGATTGACTCGCTTGAAACAGCCGAATGGGTCGGCAATACACATCGGTTCCGCCGAAAGCAGGAAAAATTTTAAGTACTGCTCTCTTCCCTGCTCCAGGCGCTTGCGGTCGGTGATATCGGTGATGAAACCGTGCCAGAGCGTGGAGCCGTCCGCTTCGCGTTGCGGCATCGCATTGCCGGACAACCAGCGCACCGCCCCATCGTCAAACTTCAGCCGGTACTCCTGCTGCCACGGGGTCAAGTCCCGTGCCGATGTCTGGATAGAGGCCAGGTGGTTCTCCAGATCGTCCGGATGAACATTGGCAAATGCCCTGGATGCATCCTCATGCACCTCCTCCGGGCCGAGCCGATATATTCCGCGAATGGCATCACTGGTGTAAGGAACGCAGGTGCTGCCGTCGGGGCGCAACCGGAATTGGTAAACAACACCGGGAATCTGCCTGGCAATTTTCTGGAGGATGCCCAGGGTTTCCTGTTGCGCTGCATCCGCCTGCTTGTGTTTGGTCAAATCCATAACAAATATTTAAACAACCAGTTTATGTTCTATGGCATATCGCACCAATTCCGCGACGCTTTTCAGGCCGAGTTTGCCGTGTATATTGCATTTGTGCGTGCTGGACGTCTTGTCGCTGATAAAAAGTTGCCTGGCGATTTCGTTGATGCTTTTCCCCTCCACGATCAGGCGAAAAACCTGCAACTCGCGCTCCGATAAGCCGTGCCCGACGGAGTCTTGCCCATTTGAAGCAGCGGCATAAGCCAGCCGCTCCGCCATTGCCGCATCGAGGTATCTGCCCGTCGCAGCGACTTTCCGGATAGCTTCGAGCAGGGTTTGCGGCGAGCAGTCCTTGCAGATGTAACCTGACGCGCCCGCTTTCATGGCGCGCATCGCTACCTGCGATTCGTTATGCATGCTGAGCACCAGAATATGCATGTCGGGATAAATGCTCTTGATGCGCGCGATCAGATCTTCGCCGCTTATGCCGGGCATGGTCATGTCGAGCAGCAGCAGGTCGATCCGGGTAGCGCGCAATTTTTCCAATAACTCGGCGCCACCGGACGCTTCCGCAACCACGTCGATGCCCGGCGAATGCCCCAGGAATTGCGCAAGTCCCGCACGGACCAGTGCGTGGTCGTCGGTTATCATTAAACGGATCGTTAAGAGCATGGTTTATTGCCTCGCTTCAACACGATTGCAGAGAAACAAGTTTTACTCTAACACCAACATAATTTAGTTGCTATATGCCGAAATATATATATATTTCGGCCTAGTGCCATGTAACACCTTAACCCCCCTCAATCCCACCTTGTCAGAACCGTAGGATGCGGTGAGCTTGCGAACCGCATCAATCGCGGGCGATGCGGTTCCTTCGTCACCGCATCCTACGGGCTCATGGTTCGACAAGCTCTGATGGAACAACTAAGCATTGACTAAGCACGATAACCCCGTGCTAAGTCACTACTTAACCACGAACGGAGGACTTGGAGCCTATTTCAGTATTTCCTTAGCCGGTTTTTTAGCCGGTTTTTTACTTGACATAACCCGCCGAACAGGTTCATCCTTAAAACGGTTTATTCTCCGGGCTGGCTGGATTTTTTGGAAAGTGAAATTATCATTACCCGCGCTATCCGCATCTGTTTTATTGCGATTGCAAGCATGGCGCTGGGCGCTTGCGCGTCGTCGCCCAGCGGCCGCACGCAACTGACTGCGCCGGCCCCGGTAAGCTCTCTTTATTCCGAAGTGAACATGGAATTTTCCCTTGCCACGGAGAGCAATACCGGTTCACCCTGTATCGAGGAATGCAACCTCGATCTTGCTTTCGAGCGGAGAGTTCTGCAACTGGGTTCACGCCTGGCGCATGCGGCTCTTGAAATCTATCCCGAACTGACCGAGCGGTTCGAAAAATTCAAGTTCGTCATTGCCGAAAAAGCCGGCCCGGGAAGCATCTCCAGCGCGGCCGGTTCGGTGGTAATTTTTCGCGGTGTGCAAAAACTGCAACTGAGCGAAGAAGCGCTGGCCTTCCTGATCGCCCGCGAAATGGGGTATGTGATCGCCCGCCATCATGACGAAAAAGCGGCAACCGGCATCCTGTTTTCAGTCCTGGGTTCGGTGCTTATCCCCGGAATCAGCCTTCTTAGCGGTTCCGCCGTTTTGGCGCAGACGGCAGCAGCGACAACAACGTCTTCAGTGGCTACCTCGGCCGCTTCGTTTATCGGCTCAAAAATAGCCATGGATAGCTACAAGCTCGACCAGTTGCGCGAGGCCGATGCCATCGCCCTGATCTTGCTGGGTGTGCTGGGGTGGAACAAAAATGATATTGCGGATGCGCTGGTTGCCAACACTCGTGTTATGAACGACGACAGTTGGTCGAACGATCTTCGCGCCTCAGCCGAAGATGTCTTCAAATTGGTCGGCCTGCAAAACAACATCACCGCGCTGGACGTCAGCAGCACCAGCAACGGGGAAACAGTCATCAAGGTCGGATTGGAGCAGCCGCTGGTCAATTTACCGCTCGGGTTCACCACCGATGCTCCGCCACGGATTGTTCTCGACTTTCTGAATACCTCGAACGGCTTGGGCAAAACAGTTCAGGATTTTCAAGAACGGGATTTGAACAGCGCGCAAATAATTCAGGTTGCCAGGCGGACGCGTTTGTCGATCAATCTCAACCGGATGCTTTCCTATAACACCAGAATCGAGGGTAGCAGCCTGTTGATTACCTTGACGGAAAAAATTGCGGATACAACTAAAATTGGCGACGCGCCGCGCATTACCGAAACTGATCCGACCGTGCGCCAACGCTAATTACCGGATGCTCCCCATCGCGGGTTCATCAGCCCGCGCGCATTTCGAACATGAGATGATTGACCCGCTTGACAAAACCGGCGGGGTCGTCGAGTTGCCCGCCTTCCGCCAGCAATGCCTGATCGAACAGCACCGCCGCCCAATCATCGAAGTGTTTTTCTTCTTCCTTCAAACGCTGCACCACCGGATGATCCGGGTTGATCTCCAGGATGGGGCGCGTAGCGGGCGTCTTCTGCCCGGCTGCCTTGAGCATGCGCGCCATGTTACCGCCCATATCATGTTCGTCGGCCACCAGGCAGGCGGGTGAATCGGTCAGGCGGTGGGTCACCCTGACTTCCTTGACACGCCCCGCGAGGCTCTTTTTAATTTTCTCGGTCAGATCCTTGCAATCATCGGCCCGCTTCTCCTGCTCCCGCTTTTCGGTTTCGTCCTCCAGCTTGCCCAGATCAAGCCCACCCTTTGCGACGGAGGCCAGCGGCTTGCCGTCAAATTCGGTTAAATAACCCACTACCCACTCATCCACGCGTTCGGAAAGCAACAGCACTTCAATGCCCTTCTTGCGGAACACTTCCAGATGCGGGCTGTTCTTTGCGGCATTAAAAGTTTCGGCGGTGACGAAATAAATCCTGTCCTGCCCCTCCTTCATGCGCCCGATGTAATCGGCCAGGGAAACGGTTCCCGCATCGGTGTCCGCATGGGTGGAGGCGAAACGCAGCAAGGCGGCGATTTTTTCCTTGTTGGCGAAGTCCTCCCCAACGCCCTCCTTCAGCACCTGCCCGAACTCGCCCCAGAATTTTGTGTATTTTTCCTTGTCGTTGGCCGCCAGGTCTTCGAGCAGGCCGAGTATCTTCTTGGTACAACCGGCGCGTATCGCCTCGATGTCTTTCGATTCCTGGAGAATTTCGCGCGATACATTGAGCGGCAGGTCGCTGGAATCGACCACGCCGCGCACGAAGCGCAGGTAGGACGGCATCAACTGTTCGGCATCGTCCATGATGAACACGCGGCGCACGTACAGCTTGATGCCGTGGCGCGCCTCCCGGTTCCATAAATCAAACGGCGCGCGCGCGGGAATATAAAGCAGTTGCGTGTACTCCTGGCGTCCTTCCACGCGGACGTGCGTCCATGCCAGCGGGTCTTCATAATCGTGCCCGACATGCTTGTAGAACGCCTTGTATTCGTCTTCGGAAATATCATTCTTGGATCGCGCCCACAACGCGGAAGCCTGGTTGACCGTCTCATCCTCGGCGGTGATTTTCTGCTTGCCCTCCTTCCACTCCTCCTTCTTCATCACGATAGGCTGGACGATGTGATCCGAATATTTGTGGATGATGGAGCGAAGTTTGTGGCCGCTGAGCAGGTCGTCCTGGCCGGCGCGCAGATGCAATGTGATTTCCGTGCCACGCGCGGGCTTGTCCAGCATCTCGATGGAAAACTCCCCGCCGCCGTCCCCGCTCTGATCACAGACCCAGCGCACGCCCTGATCGGCCTTCTCCCCGGCGCGGCGGGTGGTGACCACGACCTTGTCGGCAACGATAAATGAGGAATAGAAACCGACGCCGAACTGCCCGATCAGGTTTGCATCCTTCTGCTGATCCCCGCTCAGCCGGGCGAAGAATTCCTGGGTGCCCGATTTGGCAATCGTGCCCAGGTTGCCGATGACCTCGTCGCGGCTCATGCCGACGCCGTTGTCGCTGATCGTCAGCGTCCTGGCATCATTGTCGTAACCGATATGGATTTTCAAGTCCGAATCGCTTTCGAACAGCGCGGCGTTGTGCAACGCCTCGAAGCGCAATTTATCGCAGGCATCCGATGCGTTGGATACCAGCTCGCGCAGGAAAATCTCGCGGTTGGAATACAGCGAATGGATCATCAATTGCAGAAGCTGCTTAACTTCCGTTTGAAATCCCATCGTTTCACGATTAGCGGCAGTGCTCTCAGTCATACGAACCCCTTCAGTTAAGTTTATTTAAGAATGGACGAGCAGGTGGGGCCGATTTGGGCATTTTCAAGTGCCAATTTTCCAAAAATAGGCCACTGAGGCAGTTGCAACCGTTTATGCGCACCGACAAATGCGGACAAGTGAAACCATGTAAAATTCTCTAAGCTGAAAAAAAGTAGGCATGGTGGGCACACGGGTGCCCGGCCAAATGTTTTACGGAGCCCACCCTACGGTTGCGGTTTTGCCACATGGCAAATTCTACTCAGAAAACGTGAAGTCATGAACCCGGAATTACCGCCTGCCATTTTCCTGATGGGGTCTACCGCCAGCGGCAAGACCGGGGTTGCGGTGGAATTGGCGCAGCGCCTGCCGGTGGAACTCATCAGCGTGGATTCGGCGCTGGTGTACCGCGACATGAACATCGGCACCGCCAAGCCGGATGCCGCCACCCTCGCCCGCGCGCCTCACCACCTGATAGACATCATCGACCCCACCGAAGCCTATTCCGCCGCCGCGTTCCGCCGCGATGCGCTGCGCCTGATGGCGGGCATCACACAACGCGGCAAGATTCCGCTGCTGGTCGGCGGCACCATGCTGTACTTCAAGGCGTTGCGCGAAGGCCTCAGCGCCCTGCCGCAAGCCGACCCCGCGGTGCGCGCCGCGCTCGATGCCGAGGTCGTGCAGCACGGCATCCGGCATCTGCACCGGCAACTCGCCCTGATAGATGCGGAAACCGCCGCACGCCTGAAGCCGACCGACACGCAGCGTATCCAGCGCGCGATGGAAATCTACCGCATCACCGGGCAACCGATGTCCGTGCTGATTCGAAAGCCTCACTCACCAGTCCCCTCTCCCGCAAGCGGGATAACCACTCGACTAGGCCATCAAAAAACGATAGCCGAGTCGCTGGTTATCCCCCACCACCTCTCCCACGAGTGGGAGAGGGGAGATAATTCGCTCCCCTACCGCATCCTCCCCATCGCCCTCATCCCGGGCGACCGTTCTGTATTGCACGCCCGCATCGCCACGCGCTTCAAAGCCATGCTCGAACTCGGCTTGGTGGATGAACTGCGCACCCTGCGCAAAAAATATCCGCTGCATCCCGACCTGCCCTCCATGCGCTGCGTCGGCTACCGCCAGGCATGGCAGTTCATCGAAGGCGAAATCAGTGAAGCAGAACTGCCTGAAAAAGGCATTGCCGCCACGCGCCAGTTAGCGAAACGCCAGCTCACCTGGCTGCGTTCCATGCCGGAGAACATCGAACTGGATTGCCTTGCGCCTGATCTGGCGCAGATGGTATCCGATAAAATCAAGCAATCTGCCATAATACGCAACGAAGCGTAGGGTGCGTTCCACGCACCGTGGTGCGCCGCTTCGACAGGCTCAAGGCAGGCATGGCGCACCCTGTAGGCGGCTAACGTGTAGGCGGCTGACGCCGTAGTCGATTCTGCGGCATAATGCGCGCCTCGTTTTTTGAAAGCCAGACGCAATGAACGCTACGCGTTTCCCTCACCTCAACCCTCTCCCGCTTGCGGGAGAGGAGGCAAACGAAAAAGGCATCTCATGAAGATCACGGTAATCGGTTCCGGCTATGTCGGGTTGGTATCCGGCGCATGTCTCGCCGAACTGGGCAACGATGTCGTCTGCCTGGATGTCGATCCGAAGAAGATCGATATCCTCAACAACGGCGGCGTACCGATCTACGAGCCCGGCCTGGAAGCAATTATCAAGAACAACGTCGCCGCAGGCCGCCTGCGCTTCACTACCGATGTAGCCGAAAGCGTCGCGCACGGGCTGGTGCAGATGATCGCGGTGGGCACACCTTCCGGCGAGGATGGCTCGTCCGACCTGCAATACGTCATCGCCGCCGCCCGTGCCATCGGCAACGCCATGACCGAATACAAGGTGATCGTCGACAAATCCACCGTGCCGGTCGGCACCGCCGACAAGGTCAGGCAGGCGGTGCAGGAAGAGCTGACCAAACGCGGCATCCCCCATCCCCATCCTAGCCTTCCCCTTGAAGGGGAAGGTACGATTGCCATTCCCCCTTCAGGGGGGAAGTTGGAAGGGGGGTGGGTTCAAAAGGGCGTGAAGAGCTTGCAGTTCAGCGTGGTATCCAATCCCGAATTCCTCAAGGAAGGCGCGGCCATCGACGACTTCAACCGCCCCGACCGCATCGTCATCGGCGCCGAGGATGAACAGGCGATCAAAGTGATGCGCGACATGTACGCGCCGTTCCAGCGCAACCACGACCGCCTGATGGTGATGGACATCCGCTCCGCCGAACTGACCAAGTATGCCGCCAATGCGATGCTCGCCACGCGCATCTCGTTCATGAACGAACTGGCCAACCTCGCCGAGAAGGTCGGTGCCGACATCGAGCATGTGCGCAAGGGTATCGGCTCCGACCAGCGCATCGGCTACCACTTCCTGTATGCGGGCTGCGGCTACGGCGGCTCGTGCTTCCCCAAGGACATCCGCGCATTGCAACGCACCGGTGCGGAGCACGGCCTGCCGCTAAAGGTGCTGGAGGCGGTGGAACAAGTGAATATCGCGCAGAAATCCGTGCTGCTGCGCAAGATCACCCAGCGCTTCGGCGAAAACCTGAAAGGCAAACATTTCGCTCTTTGGGGGCTGGCCTTCAAGCCGGGCACCGACGATATGCGCGAGGCAACCAGCCGCGTGGTGATGGAAGGATTATGGGCGCGCGGCGCGACCATCACCGCCTACGACCCGGCGGCAATGAAAGAAACCAGACATATCTATCCTCTGCAAAGCCGCCAAAAGGCGGGGGGTGAGCGCGCCGGCCTGAGCTATGCCGACAATCCAAAGGATGCGCTGCACGAAGCCGATGCGCTGGTTATCGTCACAGAATGGAAAGCCTTCAAAAGCCCGGACTTCAATGTCATCAAAGCACGCTTGAAACAGCCGGTGATTTTCGATGGAAGGAATTTGTTCGAGCCGGCCAGTGTTGCTGCACAAGGCATCGAGTATCACGGAGTCGGGCGGGAAAACTGATTTGAGAAACCGCGCAGATTCCAGAACCAAACAAAATCAATTCATGAAGCATGCGCATCAGGCAAAATGATTTTACCGGTGCGTCTGGTTAATGTCGCACACGAGGCCGGCATCCACATAAATCATCTCCATGACATCTTCGGCCGGCATACGCAACAACTCACCGATATCTTTATAGTCATCAGGAAGCGCGGCATCATCCCATCCCCTGGCGGAATGCCGCGCCAGGTTGGCTGCCAGCACCACATTGCGCACGCGCGGATTATCGGAGCCGTAATCGTTCATCAAGGTAAACAACAGTTGCGGCAAACCCCATTGAACTATCAATATTTTTTGCAATTCATAAAGATTGAAACCAAACACCAGCTCCTGGGCGCTTTGGCTGCGTAACGCCGGATCCTTATGGCGAATCTCGCGGATTTCCAACATCGAATCCGGTGCGAAACACCACATCAGAATTTCGGTAAAATCATGCAATAAGGCTGCAACGCGCACCTCCTCATAATGCAGGTCACGCAGTATCACCGCCCAGTCTTTGGCATATTCGGAAGCGCGATGCGAACGGTGAACAACACGCAACATGCGGTGAAGCGCCTCAAGATGCGGTTGCAGCATATCCTCAGCCAGAGGGTCGGGCGGGATTTTATTGAAAAAAGTTCCAAGGCCGAGCATCAGCAACGCCTGATCAATCTGGACAATTTCGGTTTTCTGGATCTTGCGTTTGTGCCGCTGGAGGTAGCGTAACAGCTTGACGGTCATGATGGGATCGCGCGCGATAACCTCCGCGACGGAAATTGCGGTCAACCTTTTATCGTCCTCACGCAATGCTGCCAGTTCGCGCGCCGTCTGCTTCAGAACAGGCAAATCCGCGTGACTGAGCATTGATGCCCAGTATTCCAAATCCTTAACTTCCGACATATAGCCAGCCCCCGCCCATTTCAGCCGCCAATATACTAGCAATTTTCAGCATTGATATGATATTTGGAAATATGCCCAAGGAATCTTATCAGATTCCATTGAATATCCCTGGCTGAGCCAAGTAAATTTTCAGCGTATCACCACCTCCCGCATGCCGTTTCCGCGCTCTTTGGCCGTTGCCATGATAGAATTTCGACCTGGCTCTTGCCCCAAAAACCGCCCGGGTGGTGAAATTGGTAGACACAACGGACTTAAAATCCGTCGCAACCGTAAAAAGTGCGTACCGGTTCGATTCCGGTTCCGGGCACCATCAACACTTCCATCCTGGCCCAATAACACCCAGCAAACCAAGTAAATACGCTGCAAAACGGCGTTTTGCCGTCCTGCATAGTCCACCTAGTATAACAACACATAAATAACGAAACATGCATTATACTGTCGTACGCCCACCCCATGACGAGGAGCCAGCCATGCGACAGACCGAACTGCATCTTACCGACGAGGATCGAGAATTGATCGAATCATATCGTGCCAA
>JACREB010000022.1 GCA_016218475.1 Nitrosomonadales bacterium
CAAAATGCTCATTTACTACATGTAAACTCCGCTTTTTGCGAGTTGGGCGGCAACGGCAAGCCGCCCATCCCTGCTTGACCCGCTTCGCCCGATTTTGCCTTGCACTGCATCCCTTGATCGCTTTGTGACACAGTAAGACTAAGGCCAGTTACAATAACAAACGTGCCTTCTCAATCAGAGGTTAAGAATGATCACCATCGCCTTATCCAAGGGTCGCATCTTCGAGGAAACACTGCCGCTGCTGAATGCGGCAGGTATTACCACGCCGGAAGCCCCGGAATTCTCGCGCAAGCTGATTCTGCCGACCAACCGCGCCGATGTGCGGCTCATCATCGTGCGAGCTTCCG
This sequence comes from Nitrosomonadales bacterium, assembly GCA_016218475.1. Lineage (GTDB taxonomy): Bacteria > Pseudomonadota > Gammaproteobacteria > Burkholderiales > Gallionellaceae > Gallionella. The sequence continues at coordinate 348 of JACREB010000022.1, forward strand.
ATGTGCCGACCTATGTGCAATACGGCGCGGCAGATATCGGTGTGGCGGGAAAGGACGTGTTGAATGAGCATGGCGGCATCGGTTTGTACCAGCCGCTGGACTTGAACATCGCGCGTTGCCGCATGATGGTCGCGGTACGCGATGATTTCGATTACGAATCGGCGGTACGCCAGGGCGCGCGCCTGCGCGTGGCGACCAAATATGTGCAGGCTGCCAGGGATCACTTCGCCGCAAAAGGCGTGCATGTGGACTTGATCAAGCTGTACGGTTCGATGGAACTGGCGCCGCTGGTAGGGTTGTCGGATGCGATTGTCGATCTGGTGAGCAGCGGTAACACGCTGAAGGCGAACCACCTCAAGGCGGTCGAAGAGATATCCGCGATCTCGTCGCGCCTGGTGGTGAATCAGGCCGCGCTGAAATTGAAGCATGACGCCATACAGCCGATGCTGGATGTGTTTGCCCTTGCGATCAGGAAATAAATTTTTCAAATGGACATCAGGCGATTTTCCACCCGCGCTGCCGGTTTTGATGATGAGCTGGGCAGACTGCTCGCCTTCGAGGAAACCGCAGACGAAGAACTGGAAGTGATCGTGGCTTCCATCCTTGCCGACGTGCGCAAGCGCGGCGATGCCGCCGTACTGGAATACACGCGCAAGTTTGACCGTCTGCCGCTGGAAAATGCCGCAGCGATGGAATTGCCGCAGAGCGAATTGCACACGGCATTCGACGGCCTGCCCGCCGAACAGCGCAGCGCGCTGGAACAGGCCGCGCAGCGCGTGACCGACTATCACCGCAAGCAGGTGCAGACTTCGTGGAGCTATACCGATGCCGACGGTACGCTGCTCGGACAGCAGGTTACGCCGCTGGACCGCGTCGGCCTGTATGTGCCGGGCGGCAAGGCGGCTTACCCTTCCTCGGTGCTGATGAACGCGCTGCCCGCCAAGGTTGCGGGCGTGGACAAACTCATCATGGTCGTGCCGACCCCTGACGGTGTGAAGAATCAACTGGTGTTGGCGGCGGCTTATCTGTCCGGCGTGGATCGCGTGTTCACCATCGGCGGCGCGCAGGCGGTGGCGGCGCTGGCCTACGGCACGGCGACCATCCCGAAAGTGGACAAGATCGTCGGACCCGGCAACGCCTATGTGGCCGCTGCCAAGCGCCGCGTGTTCGGCGTGTGCGGCATCGACATGATCGCCGGGCCATCGGAAATTCTGGTGATTTGCGACGGGAAAACCGACCCGGACTGGATCGCGATGGACATGTTCTCGCAGGCCGAACACGATGAACTGGCGCAGGCGATTCTGCTGTCGCCGGATGTGAAATTCATTGAAGCGGTAGCAGCCAGCGCAGAAAAACTGCTGGAGCGGATGCCGCGCCGTGACATCATCAGAACCGCGTTGGAAAATCGCGGCGCATTGATCCATGTCGCCGATCTCGACGAGGCCTGCTTCATCAGCAACCGCATCGCGCCGGAGCACCTGGAGCTGTCGGTCGAAGACCCGCAAGCTCTGCTGCCCAAGCTGAAACACGCCGGCGCGATCTTCATGGGACGCTACACTTCCGAGTCTCTTGGTGACTACTGCGCCGGGCCGAACCATGTCCTGCCAACCTCCGGCACCGCGAGATTTTCCTCGCCGCTGGGCGTGTACGACTTCCAGAAACGCAGCAGCCTGATCCAGGTTTCCGCGCAAGGCGCGCAAAAACTGGGCGCAATCGCGGCCACACTGGCATTCGGCGAGGGCTTGCAGGCGCATGCCCAGTCAGCGTTATTCAGAAAAACTGGCTAACACGAAACTCGCTCGCCGGTAGGGGAAAAGCCGGGAATCAATAATCCGCGCGCTGGCGCGCAGCCGGGTCAGTTTTTGCTCAAGTGCGATATATCGCTGATCGCGACGGTATCCGCAACTTTATCCCGCAAGGTAATCAACAGGCTGTTCCCCTCGATTCTGGTGCTATAGAAAAGCATCTGATTGAGGTTGATTGACAAACGCGTGCGTCCGGCAACCTGAATAATATGCGTGCTGTTCAAGCCCCGTTCGTGGAAATCCTGAAACGATTTACCCAAACCGTTTGCGGTATTGGGAAAATCGAGAACGATCCGCGGCGGAGTATCGGTAGTGAATCCGGCCGGTAAATTGACTAGCGGTTGTTCCAATCCGACCTTGATGACCGTTTCACCGTTGCCGGTGCTGCTGGCACCCAGCCTGGTGATGCTGTTCTGCGCGCCGGCCAATCTGAAAACATCATCGGCAGAGGCACGAAGATCGTTCGACCAGCTATCCTTATTCATGACCCGCGTGCCGGCGACCAGGGCATCCGCAATATCATTTTTGCTCCACTCCAGCTTGCCCAGCAAGATCAGGGCAATGGCATCGGCCTCGCGCAATTGGTCGAGCTTGTAGCTTTCCATGGTTATCTTGGAACCGATAAACGAAGCCGCCGCCGAGGCAATCGTTGTGGATGTTGCAGTCGTTGCCGCCGTCTGGGCCATAACCGCGGAACCGCTAAAAAAACTGATTCCCGGGATAAACACCGAACCCAGTATGGAAAACAGGATGCTGGTTGCCGTTCTTTCGTCATGATGGCGGCCAATCACATACCCCATTTCGCGGGCGATCAGGAAGGCCAGGAATTCTTCGCTCGGTTGAAGTTTTTGCACACCGCGGAAAATTGCCACCGTACCGGCGGCGCTGGATGTGCTCCCCGGGCTGGCTTTCTCGGCAATCACGAACTTGAATTTGTCGAATCGTCCAGCCAGCTCGGGGTAGGTTCCAAAAGCCGCATGCGCCAGACGTGTGCCCAGCCCTAGAATCCTTTGCTCGAAAGCATGGTCAAGCTTGCATTCCTCGATACAGGTCGAATCTGTGTCTCCCTCTGTAACAAGGGATAATTTCATGTCTATCTCGGAATAAACGGCGCTTACCGACGCGGGCGCAGTCATTTGCATCCGCCCGCTGGGCGACAACGCACAGGCACAGAGCGCCATACTTGCAATTACAACAAAAGAGGCACGGGAAATGATGGCTTCACCTTTCTGAACCACTCCGGCAAATCCAAAGTTCAAACGATTGGATAAGCTTTGCCGAATATGGTTCCGCCGGGCTTTGCCTTCCGAACGGGAAGCTCTCTGATGCTGCATTGCCAAGCATCTTGGGGTTATACACCCAATGAAACATCCGAAATCCGGCAAACAGACAGGACTGGAAGCGGTTATTCCGGTTATTCGGAGATGTGGTTTTTTGAGGTATTTCTAAACCAGTCTTCCATGGCGCACGCTTAATCGGCACTGTTCAGAAAAATAAGCTAAGGCGCTGTAAATAAATAAAGGTATCAATTGGCATGGGAATGTGATATGTTTTATGCCCATGAATACGCCACTTGGATTGAAACAGAAGTTTGATGCTGTATGGCCGCTATTGGACGAGCGCACGCGCCGTGTCATGG
>JACREB010000219.1 GCA_016218475.1 Nitrosomonadales bacterium
ACCCAGATGGACGAAGTCACGCAGCAGAACGCCGCGCTGGTCGAAGAAGCGGCCGCGGCGGCGGAATCGCTGGAAGAGCAGGCGCAGAGCCTGTCGGTGTCGGTGGCGACCTTCAAGATGACCGAAGGCTCGGGCGGCACGGCCATCGTGCGCCGCGCGCCCGCGCCGGTCGCCCGCCAGGTCGCGGCGCCGGCGCGCAAAGGGACGGCTGTCGCCAAGGCACCGGCCAAGGCGCTGCCCAAACCGAAAGCCAAGCCTCAGGGAAACAGTGATGATGGGGAGTGGGAAGAGTTTTAATACGCCAGTCTCCCTCTCCCGCAGGCGGGAGAGGGTTGGGGTGAGGGACGGCTTGCGGAGTGCTCGGGCACTAGCGTTCCCACGCAGAGCATGGGAACGATGCAATAACGATGAATTTGATTAAAAAACGAGAGGAAATCATGCCGTCATTCAGCACGCTGAAAATGAGAACGAAACTGATATTGATTGTGACCGTCCCGTTATTGGGGCTCCTGTATTTTTCAATCAGCAGCACCATCGAGAAAGCTTCCGTTGCCCGCGAAATGGGCAAGCTGGAATCTCTGGCAGGGCTGTCGGTCAAGATCGGCGGCATTGCCCACGAACTGCAAAAAGAGCGGGGCATGACCGCCGGTTTTCTGGGCAGCCAGGGCGTCAAATTTGCCAGCGAGCTACCGGCGCAACGTAGCGAAACGGACAAAAAGACCGGTGAACTAAAACAGGCATTGACCGCTTTTAACACTGACCAGTTTGACCCATCCCTGAAAAATTTACTGAACGAAGCGTGGGAAAATATTGATGGGCTCGGCGCTAAACGCAATGCGGTTTCCGCTTTGAGCATTCCTGTACCGGAGGCGCTGGGCTATTACACCAAAACCATCGGTTCCTCCCTCGATATTCCAAATCAGACCTCGACACTCAGCAGCGATAGCCAGGTAGCACGGCTGGCTTCTGCCTACGCAGCCCTGTTGTGGGCCAAAGAGCGCGCCGGGCAAGAGCGCGCGATACTTACCGGCGTATTGGCAGCCGACAAATTCACCCCCGAGATATTTGCGCGCTTCCTTTCAAATACTGCCGGACAAGACGTTTATATGAAGGTTTTTGCTACTTACGCGCTCGATGAGCAGAAAGAATTTTACAAGAACAAAGTCAGCGGGCCGGCGGTTGAAGAAGTGGCGTTAATCAAAAAAACCGTAGTGGAAAAAGTGAATGAAAAGAGCCTGGGACTCGACAGCGCAAAATGGTTCAAGGTGGCGACTGACAGGATCAATCTGCTCAAGGAAGTCGAGGATAAATTATCCGGTGATTTGATGAAAACAGCCGATAAGCTTAAGGGCAGCGCCCGGGCCTTGATGACTTTTTACATCACGCTTTCCGTGGTGGCTTTGCTGATGACGCTATTTTTTGCCACCTACATGATCCGCGCGTTGCTGCGCCAGATTGGCGGCGAACCGGATTACGCGGCGGAAGTGGTTCACAAAATTTCCGGCGGCGACCTGTCGATGGACTTGGCGGTCAAGCCGGGCGACACCAGCAGCCTGCTGTATTCCATGAAAGTCATGCAGGATAGCCTGAGGGAAATTGTTGCCGAGATGCAGCAAATCGTCGAGGCTTCGGTGCAAGGCGACTTCAGCAAGAGGATGGACATGGGCGGCAAGGCGGGTTACACCAAGACCCTGTCCGAATTGCTCAACCAGCTTTCCAGCACAACCAATGACGGCCTGAACGACGTGCTGCGCGTGGCGAACGCGCTGGCCAAGGGCGATTTGACGCAAACCATCAGCAAAGATTACCCCGGTACCTTCGGCCAGGTGAAGGACGGCATGAACGGCACGATCGCCAACCTCAAGGAGCTGGTCGGCCAGATCAAGGACGCCACCGACACCATCAACACCGCGTCGAAGGAAATCGCGGCGGGCAACAGCGACCTGTCGCAGCGCACCGAAGAGCAGGCCTCCAGCCTCGAAGAAACCGCCTCCAGCATGGAAGAGCTGACCTCGACGGTGAAACAGAACGCC
>JACREB010000220.1 GCA_016218475.1 Nitrosomonadales bacterium
GTGACGGCCGTGCCGGAATTGGAAGTGTTGGGCGGAATTTCTGCATGAAGGTTCTGTTAACCGGTGCAAGCGGCTTTCTTGGGAAATATGTTTTGGCCTGTCTGCGCCGTCATGGTATCGACACGGTGGCGCTGGGGAGGCGCGCACCGGAAGGCGTTGCGGTTTCCGATTTTATCGAAGCAGATTTGTTGGCTACGGAAGATTTTGCCGCGCTGGCCAAAGTGTCGGGAGCAACCCATCTGCTGCATCTGGCCTGGTATGCCGAGCGCGGCAAATATTGGACTTCGCCGCTGAACCTGCGCTGGGTGGAGGCCACGACCCGGCTGGTCGAGGCATTTTGCGAGGCGGGCGGACAGCGGGTGGTCGTGGCCGGCACCTGCGCCGAATATGACTGGTCTCGCGGCTGCTGCCGGGAAGACGGCACGCCGTTGAATCCGGCTACGCTCTACGGCACCGCCAAGGATGCCACGCGCAGATCGGTGATGGCGGTGTGCGCCCAACATCAGATACCGTGTGCGTGGGGACGGTTGTTTCTGCTTTATGGCACGGGCGAAGACAACCGGCGGCTGATCCCCTCCTTGATCGAGGTGTTCCGGAAAAAACGTCCGCCTTTCGGGGTGAACGCGTTAGCACATCGGGATTTTTTGCATGCTTCTGACGTGGCGGAGGGTTTTATTGCCTTGCTGAAAAGCGGTGAAAGTGGCGCTTACAACATCAGTTCAGGCCAGCCTGTGGCGTTGGCGGATGTAGTGAATGAACTGGCTCGGCTGCTGGATGCCGATCCGCGAGCCGTGCTGGATTTGACGGCCGGGCGTCCCGGCGAACCGCTCTTGCTGGCGGGTGAGAATCTCAAGCTCAAAACCATGGGCTGGCAACCGGCGCTTTCATTGACGCAGGGCCTGGAACTAACCGTGCGCCAGGCGCTGCCATAATGATTTCACAATGCCCGGTGTGCGAGAGCCGCCAACTGACTCTTTTTCTCCATCGCAGCCAGATTCCAGCACATCAGAATCTTGTCGTCACCAGCCGGGAAGCTGCGCGTTCGGTGATACGTGGCGAGCTTGAGTTGGCGGTGTGTGAAGAATGCGGTTTTGTCTTTAACCGCGTTTTCGATCTCGCGCAACTGACCTATGGCGAATCCTACGACAATACCCAGTCCTGCTCGGCGTATTTCGATGCCTATCTGGATGAATTGATCGAGGATATGGTGGAGCGACAGGATGTGCGCAACAGCACCATTGTCGAAGTGGGTTGCGGCAAGGGGCATTTTCTGCGCAAGCTGGTAAACTTTCCAGGCGCCAACAACAAAGGTTTGGGTTTTGACCCAAGCTATATCGGGGCGGATACCGATCCGGGTGGACGAATAACGTTTCGCCGTTGCAACTACGATGACACCTGCAACAAGGTTGCTGCCGATGTTGTTGTGTGCCGCCATGTGATCGAGCATGTACCCGAACCGATGGCCCTGTTACGCTCGATACGGGCGGCACTGGTGAATTCACCCAAGGCAAGGCTTTTCTTCGAGACGCCTTGTGTGGAGTGGATTCTGCGCAACCGGGTAGTGTGCGATTTTTTTTACGAACATTGCTCGCTGTTTACCGCTGGCTCGTTGAGCCTGGCATTTCAGCTCTCGGGCTTTGCCGTGGAGCGCGTCGAGCACATATTCGGCGGGCAGTATTTGTGGCTGGAGGCGCGAATTACCGATGCAATTTTGCCCGCTGTCCAGAGTTGCCCCGAGACTGCGGCACTGGCAAGAGATTACGGGGAAAGTGAAGAAATCATCCGGCAGAATTGGCTGGCAAGACTGCTCGAACTCAAGGCATGCGGGAAGGTGGCTTTATGGGGTGCCGGAGCCAAGGGGGCGACTTTTGCAAACCTGATCGACCCGGATTGCACCCATATTGATTGCGTGATCGACCTGAATCCGAACAAGCAAGGGCGTTATATTCCGGGCACCGGCCACCCCATTGTCGCTCCGGCCGAGCTCCCTTTGCGCGGTGTCAGGAGCGCTGTGCTGACGAACCCGATTTACCGCGAAGAAAACCTGCGGTTGCTGGCCGGGGCCGGCATCGAACTCGATTTGATTGATTGGAGCGAATGATGAAACTCACCCTGGATACGGAAGCCAATACCCTGACACTGGAGGATGCCGGAAAAATCAAAACCATGGAGTTGTATTCCAGAGAGGCTTTTGAGGCGATCTCCCGCCAATGGGTCAGGGTGGGCTGGAACCAGAAGTACCAGTACACCTTCAGTTGGATGGGGCGCCCGGTGATCCAGTTGCCGGAAGACATGATCAGGATGCAGGAGGTGATATATCAATTAAAGCCGGATGTGATTATCGAAACGGGCGTGGCGCACGGCGGTTCGCTGATCTTTTATTCCAGCCTGTGCAAGGCGATGGAAAAGGGGCGCGTCATCGGTATCGACATCGAGATACGCCCCCACAACCGCGCCGCCATCGAAGCGCACGCACTGGGCGACCGCATCGCTCTGGTCGAAGGCAGCTCCACTTCGCCAGGCATCGTGGCGAAGGTGAAGTCTCTGGTGAAGCCAGGCGAGTCGGTGCTGGTCATCCTTGATTCGAGCCATACTTACGCCCACGTTTCTGATGAACTTGAAGCTTATGCGGGGCTGGTGACGCATGGCTCGTACATCGTGGCCACCGATGGAATCATGTACGACTTGGCGGATGTGCCACGCGGCACTCCGGAATGGGCAACGGATAACCCGATGTTTGCGGCGCGAGACTTCGCGGCCAAGCACCCCGAGTTTGTGATAGAACAGCCAGCGCGGCAGTTTAATGAGAGCGGGTTGAATCGGAACATCACACACTGGCCCGGGGCTTGGCTGAAGCGGGTGAACCAAGTGTAACGGGGCTTCTAAAAATTCAGGGTTTGTCCAAATGCAAGGTGCGGGAAAATTTTTGCGGCACTATATTTATGGCTGCCCGCGTATTGAAAATCGTAATTTTGTAAGAAAAAATCCTACACGGATCGTTATGGCATTCCTACAAAAAAATCGGCGGTCTTCCGATTTTATTCCCTCGGCCCCCGCGTGATAATGCAACCGCTGCGATTCGTAACTTGAATATGCAATGGCATATCGGGCAATGGCATATCGGATGGCGCAGCCGATTCGGGATGACTTGTTCTTAACTGGCTACAAGGGGGCTATATGAACACCATGCAATTGCAAGAGGGCATACGCGACCTCAACCTGACTTATCTGATGCTCGCGCAACAGATGATCAAGGAGGATAAGCCCGCAGCAATTTTCCGTCTGGGCATCAGCCAGGATCTGGTGGATGTGATCGCGGGGCTGTCGCCCGCGCAGATCATCAAGATGGCGGCATCCAACATGCTGTTGTGCTGCTTCCGCTTCGAGGAAAACCTGCTGCTCAATATGGTGGCCGGCTACAGCAAAGATCGCATGATGTCGCAGGCGCACGCGGCGATCCTGATGTCCGCGCAGCCTGTTGAAGAGCTGGCGTAAACAGGTGGATACCCCGGTTGTCAAAACCGTGGCGGGCGAGGCCAATCAAGTAAAAATCGCGATTGACCTGATTGAAATGGGCGCGCGCTTGCAGTTATTGCAGGAGGAGACCTCGCTGAGCCGCGAACGGTTGCTCAGGCTCTACAAGGAAATCAAGGGTGAATCGCCTTCCAAGGGGATGCTGCCGTACTCGACCGATTGGTTCATGAGCTGGCAGCCGAATATCCACTCGTCCATGTTCATGGATATTTATCGGTTTCTGATCAAGTACGCCGGTATCGGCGGCGTGCAGGCGTTGATTACCGCTTATCGCTTATATCTCGACCAGGTTCGCGGCATCGAGGATACGGAGCCGTCGCTGAGCATTACCCGCGCATGGTTCCTGATCCGCTTCTTCAAGGCCGGGATGATGCAGCTTGCGCCCTGCAAGACATGCGGCGGGTACTTCGTGACCCATGCGAACGACTTGCATGACAATTATGTGTGCGGCATTTGCCACCCCCCCGCACGCGCCGGCAAAACCAGAGCCGCAAAACAAGCCTTGATAGCCGCCGCGCAAGCTGCCTGACACGGCTGGTTAAAAACGGTGATTATGCCGTTTACTCCGCGCCACCCCTCTTATATCACGCCCCTTGTATTTCATTGCCGATCGGGAAATGGAATAAAAACTGTATTACACACAAAGTTGCATCCTCAAGACGCGAATTTGCTCTAAAATACGCCTGCAGGACTTCATTGACCTTAACGCTGAAAAATTAGAGAGCGTGCATGTTAGTAATCGTCGGCTACATCATTGTTATTTTTTCGGTATTTGGCGGCTTTGCCATGGCCGGCGGCCACTTGGCCGCGTTGCTCCAGCCGATCGAATTGCTGATGATCGGCGGGGCCGCGACCGGCGCGTTTCTCGTCGGCAACACCGGCAAGGTGATCAAGGCGACGCTCAAGGACTTGCCCAAGGTATTGACGGGTTCCAAGTACGGCAAGGAAAACTTCATGGAAGTGCTGGCCTTGCTGTACGAGTTGCTGAGCAAGGTGCGCAAAGAAGGCCTGATGTCCATTGAAGGCGACGTGGAAGAACCGCACGAAAGCCCGATCTTCGCCAAATATCCCAAGATCACTTCCGACCATCATATAATCGAATTCATGACCGACTATTTGCGCATCATGGTCAGCGGCAACCTGAACGCGATGGAAATCGAAAACCTGATAGATATAGAAATTGAAACGCATCATCACGAGGCGATAGTGCCTTCCCATGTGATTGCCAAACTGGGTGACGGGATGCCGGCGTTCGGCATTGTCGCGGCGGTGATGGGCGTGGTGCATACCATGGAATCGGTCGGCATCCCGCCCGCCGAATTGGGGATGTTGATCGCCCATGCGCTGGTGGGCACTTTTCTCGGCATCCTGCTCGCTTACGGATTTGTCGGCCCGCTGGCGACAACACTGGAACAAAAAGCCGAGGAAACCACCAAGATGCTCCAGACCATCAAAGTGACATTGCTGGCCAACCTTAACGGCTACGCGCCGGCAATGGCCGTCGAATTTGGCCGCAAGGCGCTGAACTCCACCGAACGCCCCAGCTTTTCCGAACTGGAAGAACATGTCAAACAGAAACGCTGATCAGAGGACAGAGGACATAACCAGCGACTTGGCTGGCGTTGTTTGCCAGCCTAGTCGAATGGCTAGTAGTTTCATCAGAGGACAGAAGACAGATTGTTGTGTGCCGCTACGCGGCACGCTATATCTAAGGACGCGGCGTAGCCGCGACAACGCCTCTGTCTTCTGTCCTCTGTCCTCTGCCCTCTGAATATGTCCGAAGATAAAAACAAAAAACCCATCGTCATAAAGCGCGTCAAAAAAGTGGTGGGCATGGCCCACGGCGGCGCGTGGAAGATTGCTTATGCCGATTTTGTCACGGCGATGATGGCGTTTTTTTTGCTGATGTGGCTGCTGGGCTCGGTGACGGCGGGCGACCTGAAAGGCATTTCGGAATACTTCAAGACGCCGCTCAGGGTCGCGATGCAGGGCGGTGCGGGGAGCGGCGACAGTTCGAGCATCCTCAAGGGCGGAGGGCAAGACCTGACCCGCGCATCCGGGCAGGTCAAGTATGGCGATTTGCCCCCCGAGAAGAAAATCATAAACATCAAGGCAACCAGCCAGGCCATCGCGCGCGCCGAGCGAAAAAAAGAACTCGAAAAGCTCAAGGAACTGAAAGCCAGCATCGAAAAGGCCATCGATAGCAGCCCGAAGCTGCAGCAATTCAAAAAACAAATCCTGCTCGACATCACCAGCGAAGGGTTGCGCATCCAGATTGTCGATGAAAAAAACAGGCCGATGTTCCAGATCGGCAGCGCCGAACTTGAACCCTATACCAAAGGAATTCTGCACGAAATCGGCAAGATGTTGAACGAGGTGCCCAATAAAGTGAGCATCTCCGGCCACACCGATGCGGCCATTTATGGCGGCGGCGACAGGGGATACAGCAACTGGGAGCTGTCCGCCGACCGCGCCAACGCGTCGCGCCGCGAACTGATCACGGGCGGCATGACGGAGGAGAAAATCGTCCGCGTGATAGGGCTGTCATCCGCCGTGCTGTTTGCGAAAGATGACCCGCTGAACCCGGTCAACCGCCGTATCAGCATGATCGTGATGAACAAGAAAGCCGAAGAGGCGGCCAGCCATGACGGCGGCACGGTGGGAGAGGACACCGCCGAGGATGACCCGGAGGCGGGCGATATCAACAATGCCGCCCAGATACCGGGTGCTTCCGCTGCGCCCGGGGCGCGCTAACTGCAAGGTTGAAAAACATTCAACCCAAATAACCCGTTAGAAGAAACTGCGTCATACCGGCCCTTCGATAAACTCAGGACAGGCTGACCGTAGGTCAGGCCGGTATCCAGTTGATTAATCTTACTGTGTCACATAGCGATCAAGGGATGCAGTGCAAGGCAAAATCGGGTGAAAAAGCGGAGTTTACATAGCGTAAATGAGCATTTTGAGCCCGATTTTAACGCCGCAATGCGCCCTTCAGCGCTATGTGACA
>JACREB010000023.1 GCA_016218475.1 Nitrosomonadales bacterium
CTGTGTCACAAAGCGATCAAGGGATGCAGTGCAAGGCAAAATCGGGCGAAAAAGCGGAGTTTACATGGAGTAAATGAGCATTTTGAGCCTGATTTTAACGCCGCAATGCGCCCTTCAGCGCTTTGTGACACAGTAAGATTAGGTTTTGTCCCGCTTCGCGGCGAATATTTGATGGTCTGGATTCCGGCCTGCGCCGGAATGACGGAAGTTAAATCCTTGCCCGTTTATTTCCGCCTGAACACCAAATCCCACACCCCATGTCCCAGTTTCAACCCGCGCTGCTCAAACTTGGTGAGCGGGCGATAGGCGGGGCGCGGCGCATAATCTGCCACCGTATTTTCCAGCAACGGCTCCGCGCTCAACACCGCCAAAATCTGTTCGGCGTAGTCCTGCCAGTCGGTGGCGACATGGATGTATCCACTGGGCTTGAGCTTCTGCACCAGTTGCGCGATGAACGGGGCCTGGATCAGGCGGCGCTTGTTGTGGCGCGCCTTGTGCCACGGGTCGGGGAAGAAGATATGCACGCCGTCCAGCGTCGCTTCGCCGATCATGTCGCGCAGCACTTCCACGGCATCGTGCCGGATGATGCGGATGTTGCCGATCTGTTGCGCGTCGGTCAGCTTGAGCAGGTTGCCCACGCCGGGCGTGTGTACCTCCAGCGCGAGGTAGTCGTTTTCGGGGTGCGCCAGCGCGATGGTTGCGGTGCTTTCCCCCATGCCGAAGCCGATCTCCAGTATCTTCGGCGCATCGCGCCCGAAGGCCTGATTCAAGTCGAGCGGCTGCGTTGAATATGGGATGCCGAAGCGCGGCAGCAGCGTGTCGCAAGCGCGTTGCTGCGCGGGCGAGACGCGGCCTTGGCGCAGAACGAAACTGCGGATGTGCCTGTTTTTGAGTTCGGATGGATTGGTCATGGCGTTAAAAAACAATGACTGTCCGCAGATTACGCAGATTCACGCAGATTTTTCCCGGTTTTTAATCTGTTAATCCATTAGTGCCAAATACCTGTGTGGGAGCGGCTTTAGCCGCGATTGCCCTGTCATCCCCCGCACGATCTGTCGCGGCTAAAGCCGCTCCCACAAAGACAATGCCGCAATTGGAGGGCGGGCGAATTTCTCTAATGAACGAGTTGGGTTTAACCCAGATTGTCCATTAGGCCATAAAACGCCTGTTTTGAATGGGTTTCTAATGGAATCCATTAGAGATTTTCCTTATTTTTCAATGAGGTGTTGTTCTAATGAACAATCTGGGTTTAATCTGCGTAATCTGCGGAAGAATGCTTTTAGCTGCCTGTCGGAGCGATGATGTTTTCCATCGGCGAACTAGGGCTGGCGCTGTACAGTTTCTTCGGCATGCGTCCGGCAAGATAAGCCTCGCGTCCGGCTTCCACGGCTTTTTTCATTGCGCCGGCCATCAGCACAGGCTGTTGTGCGGCGGCAATCGCGGTGTTCATCAGCACGCCGTCGCAGCCCAGCTCCATCGCGATTGCCGCATCCGAAGCGGTGCCGACCCCGGCATCCACAATCACGGGCACCTGTACGCGCTCCATGATGAGTTGCAGGTTCCACGGGTTGAGGATGCCCATGCCGGAGCCGATCAGCGAGGCCAGCGGCATGATCGCCACACAGCCGATGTCTTCCAGTTGCTTGGCGATGATCGGGTCGTCCGAGGCATAGGCCATCACCTGAAAGCCTTCATCCGCCAGTATTTTTGCGGCGGCAACGGTTTCGATCACGTTCGGATACAGCGACTGCGGGTCGCCCAGCACTTCCAGCTTGACCAGGCTATGGCCCTCCAGTAACTCGCGCGCCAGACGCAGGGTGCGAACCGCGTCGGAGGCGGTGTAGCAACCGGCTGTGTTGGGCAGCAGCGTATATTGCGACGTCGGCAAAATCTCCAGCAGGCTGGGTTCATCGGGGTTCTGCCCGATGTTGCTGCGCCGGATCGCGAAGGTGACAATCTCCGCGCCGCTGGCGTCGACCGCAGCTTTAGTCTCGGCGAAATCCTTGTATTTTCCCGTGCCGACCAGCAGCCTGGAAGAGTAGCTTTTGCCTGCGATAACCAAATTTTCATTCATTTCAATTTCCTTGTTCATACAGTTGCTGTTATTTGCCCCTCGCCCCTTGCGGGATAACCAGCGACTTGGCTGTTGTATTTTGACAGCTTAGTCGAATGGCTAGTAGTTCCATCAGAGGGTTGGGGAGAGAGGGATGAGGCTAACCACCGCCCACCGCCACCACTACTTCCAGTTTGTCTCCATCAAACAACTGCTCCGAGGCGAACGCACTGCGCGGCACGATTTTGCCGTTGCGCTCCAGCGCGATACGCTTGCCGGCCAGCCTCATCTCTGCGATAAGCGCGGCGACGCTGGTTGAAGCATGGAGTTGGCGTGTTACGCCGTTGACGCTGACAGTTATCACTTTGCTTGGCCGTGTTAAAATACGCACCGCATTCTACTATATGCGGGTGTAGTTCAATGGTAGAACGGCAGCTTCCCAAGCTGCATACGACGGTTCGATCCCGTTCACCCGCTCCACTTTCTGCGCCTCGCAAATTCTCCCCCGGCGTTCCCGATGCACTACTGCCTGATGCGGTACAGGGATTTTTCGAGAGGCTTGCCTTTTACTGTGTCGAAGCGGTCGCCCATCGCAGTTCCCAATTTGCCCAGGCGGTCATCTGGATGGGGATGGGTCTTGAACAGCAGCGCCACATCGCCGTCTTCCTTGGCGAAATGGCCGATCTGCTGCAACACCGCAGGCAGGCCGAACGAGTCGTAGCCCGCGCGGGTGGCCAGCACCACGGCGATGCGGTCTGCCTCGAATTCCGCATCTTTGTCGAGCGAGCGCGACACGATTTCGGCGCCGCTGCCGATCAGCCCCTGCACCTTGTCGTTGCCGCCGATGTTCTTGGCGAGGAGTTGGCTGCCGAGGTCGAGCAATTTCCCCTGCTGCAATATTTTCATGTGATGCTGGCGAATCACATGACCGATTTCGTGCGCCAGCACACCGGCCAGTTCCGCCTCGCTTTGCAGCATTTGATACAGGCCGCGCGTCACGAAAATGTATCCGCCGGGCGCGGCGAACGCGTTCACATCTTTCGATTCGATCGCGCCGAAATGCCAGACCAGATCCGGGCGCTCGCTCTGATCGGCAACCCAGCGACCGACGTTGTTGATGTATTTTTGCAGCTTCGCATCCTTGACCAGCGGCGCGGCGATGCCGGCCAGTATGGCGGCTATGGTTACGACGATCATCAGTTCAATCATCGTCAGGCCGGTTTGTCGTTGTTTGGATTGCATCGTTGTTTCCATAGCCAGCCACTTGGTTGTCGTTTTTTGGCAGCTTGGTGGAATGGCTAGTCGTTCCGTCAGTTGAGTTAGGCGTACTTTATTAACTTACCTTATACATGTAAATCGTCAGCCGATGACCGGGAATATTATCAGAACAAGCGGTATGGCCTTGGGTTGTAAGGTTGAGATTGGCGATTGGACGGCCTTCTCGATGCCCTACCCCGGCAGCGCCCCCAGCTTCTTCGCCAGCAGTTTGGCGGTCGTCGCCTGGGTCGGGATAGTCGGGATGGCGATGAAAGTCACCGAGGCAATGATCCGTGCGCCGGTGGCTTTCATGCCGACCAGCGCGCCGGGAATCACGCCGGTTTCGCGCGCCCAGCGCATGAATGGCAGCGAAATGAAATAGGGGGCTATTTTCCCGTTATTCGGCGCATCGCAAGCCTGGTGATGTTAGATAATTGCCCGAATTAAATTACCGTCATAGTGTGTGGTGAGCCTGTGCCACAGTTATTTTGGTGATGCGATCCGGTTCGGCGGGCGTGGAAAGTATATGTGCCGCTTCGATTGCTGAGGGATGAAATTATACGTTTTAGATTTATTGAGTATCGTTGCCATTGTTTTACGGGGGATTCAGCGCAATTTTTGTAGTCAAAACCCTGACTACTGTTTGGCCAAGAATCAAGGAGACTTAGCATGACCGCACAAATTCTCACTAATATTCCGTCACTGAACGCACAACGCAACCTCGCCACTTCCGGTATGCAGTTGGCTACGTCCTTGCAGCGTCTGTCTTCCGGCCTGCGGATCAACAGCGCCAAGGACGATGCCGCAGGCATGGCTATTTCCGAGCGTTTCACCTCGCAAATCCGCGGCATCGACCAGGCGGCGCGCAATGCCAATGACGGCATTTCGCTGGCGCAGACCGGCGAAGGCGCCCTGGGTTCTGCGGGCGGCATTCTCCAGCGGATCCGCGAACTGGCCGTGCAATCGATCAACGCCACCAACTCCGCCTCCGACCGCGCCGCGCTGAATAACGAAGTCAGCCAACTGGCCTCGGAACTCGACCGTATTGCCGCCACCACTTCTTTCAACGGCCAGCAACTGCTGGACGGTTCGAATACGAATTCCTACCAAGTCGGCGCGAACGCCGGCGAAGTGATCACGGTGAGCACCACCAACTTCCGCACCGATAGTTATGGCAACAACCGTCTGGGTTCTTTGGCGGCAACCGCCCTCACCACTGCGGGCGACCTGACGATCGGCAGCACGGCGTACATGCAAAGATCGTCTGCCACTACAACGAGCAGGATCGTAGCTGCCAACATGACCCTTAACGGGGCGCTCGGCTCCGCCAATATTGCGTGGCTCGCGGGCGACTCCGCCAGAAGTGTAGCCAAGACGATCAACGCACAGGCTTCGACCACCGGCGTTACAGCTACCGCCAAGACTGAAGTCGACCTGACCCCGTCTACGACGGCCGGCAACTATACATTGTCTATCCAGTCGAATAACACTACGGCTATCAGCGTTAGCTTCACCACCGGCCCCGTGATCAATGCGGATGGCCTCGCAGCCGGAATTAACGCCATCAATAATGTTACAGCGCAGACCGGGGTGACCGCGAAAACCAACGCTGCGGGTACGGGGATCACCTTGACCAACGCTTCCGGCGAGAATATGGCCATCACTAACACTGCTGGCATCGCCACGTTAGGAAATGGCGGCACCACAAATAGTACCGCTACTGCCGCGGGTAGCGCATGGCTTGTCTCGGGCGAAATCGTGCTGGATTCGGACAAGTCGTTCGGGGTGGTTGCAGCCACCACCGTAAATTGGGTCAACAATGTAGCTGCTTCATCGCAGTTGCAAAAGACCAGCCAGGTCGATGTCAGCAACGTGGACGCGGCCAATCGCACTTTGGCCCTGGTGGATGGTGCGCTCCAGGCGGTCAACGGCATGCGGGCGAAATACGGCGCGGTGCAATCGCGTTTCGAATCGACGGTTTTAAACCTGAAGACCGCATCGGAAAACCTGTCGGCCTCGCGCTCGCGCATCCGCGATGCGGACTTCGCGCTGGAAACCGCCAACCTCACCCGCAACCAGATCCTGCAACAGGCGGGCACGGCGATGCTGGCGCAGGCGAATGCCTTGCCTAACACGGTGTTGCAACTGCTGAAATAACGTGATGCAATTTTAAAGCCGGATATTTGTTCAGCATATCATTGGCATTTCCGGGAAGTGTTATGCTCAACGACAAAGCCCTTCTTATTACCGGTGGTACCGGCTCCTTCGGCAAAGCTTTTGTCAAAACCATTCTGGAGAAATATCCGGATATCAAGCGCCTCGTGGTCTACTCGCGCGACGAACTCAAACAGTTTGAAATGTCGCAACAGTTTCCGGATAACCGGTATAAGAGTATCCGTTTTTTCATTGGCGACGTACGCGATCAGGCTCGCCTGCGCCGTGCCTTGGAAGGCATCGACGTGGTGGTTCACGCCGCTGCGCTCAAGCAGGTGCCAACTGCAGAATACAATCCTTTCGAGTGTATAAAAACCAATGTGATGGGCGCGCAAAACCTGATTGAAGCCTGCATGGATTCGGATGTGCAACGCGTGGTGGCACTGTCCACCGACAAGGCTGCCGCACCGATCAACCTATACGGCGCCACCAAGCTGTGTTCGGACAAGCTGTTCGTGGCCGCCAACAACATCAAGGGGGCGCGCGACCTGCGTTTCAGCGTGGTGCGTTATGGAAACGTCATGGGTAGCCGAGGCTCGGTGATCCCGTTTTTTCTTGAAAAACGGTCAAGCGGGGTATTGCCTATAACCGACCCGGCCATGACGCGCTTCAATATCAGCCTGCGCGAAGGAGTAGACATGGTGCTGTGGGGTATCGAAAACGCTTGGGGTGGTGAAATACTGGTGCCAAAAATCCCATCCTATCGCATTACCGACGTGGCCAAGGCCATCGGGCCGGAATGTAAGCACCAGGTGATCGGCGTGCGCCCCGGCGAAAAAATTCACGAAGAAATGATAACGCCAAGCGACAGTTTCAACACCGTGGACATGGGGCGCTATTACGCCATTCTGCCGTTTGGCGGAAACTACACCATTGCAGACTACTGCGCTAAAACAGGGGCAAAGCTGGTTGAGCCCGGCTTCAGCTATAACAGCGGCAGCAATCCCCATTTTCTGACTGTGGATGAGTTGCGCGGCTTGATCCAAACGGAAGTCGGCCCAGCCCATAGCGCTTGAAAAAATTGCGCAAAGAGGTTGTAGAGGGGGATGAATTGATATGAGTGGCATAGCGAAAATTGAGAATTTAAAAAAGCTGATCATCGAGATAAGAAACGAAAAAGTTCTGCTCGATGCCGATGTGGCAGCAATTTATGGGGTTGAGACAAAAAGAATCAACGAGGCTGTGAAAAATAACCCTGATAAGTTTCCTGATGGATACATCATGGAGATTGATAAAAACGAGTGGGATTCGTTGAAGTCGAAATTTTCGACTTCAATCAAAGGGGGAAAAGTAAAACTCCCAAGCGCATTTACGGAAAAAGGGCTGTATATGCTGGCAACCATCCTCAAAAGCCCGCAAGCAATACAGGCCACTCTGTCCATCATAGAGACATTTTCAAAATTCAGAGAGCTGTCCAGAAACATCAAAGAGTTGTCAGTAGTTCAAGACAAAGCCAATCAAAAAATGCTTATGCAAAAAAGCGGGGAGCTAATCGCCGGAATTTTCGATGACGATTTGCAAACAAGTGGCACCGAAACATCTATCGAGCTGAACTTTGCGGTTTTGAAGTTCAAGCACACGATAAAGAAGAAAAGCAAATGAGAAAAAACTGTATCGTTACCGTGCAGGTTTGGATAGAGAATATCTGCGACAAGATCGGTAATTCCATTTCTCCTTCAAATGGGAAGTAATTTGTAGGTCGGGCTCCGCCCGACATCTGTATCCGGCGGGTAGAACCCGCCCTACGTTATTGCACTATTGGTAGAGAAATGGAATAAGATATGACGGTAATGATCCCATACGGTCGCCAGGACATCTCGGAAGCCGATATTCAGGCAGTGGTCGATGTGCTGCGCTCGGATTTCCTTACCCAGGGACCAGCCGTCCCGGCTTTTGAAAAAGTAATTGCCACCTATTGCGGTGTTGAGCATGCCGTGGCTGTTAACAGCGCTACCAGCGCCCTGCACATAGCCTGTCTGGCGCTGGGCGTAGGGGCTGGCGATGTGGTCTGGACGAGCCCCATCACTTTTGTGGCCAGCGCCAACTGCGCGCTGTACTGCGGTGCAACAGTCGATTTTGTGGACATCGACCCGCGCACTTACAATCTGGGTGTGGAACGCTTGGCGGAAAAATTGGCGCAGGCGGAAAAATCAGGCTGCCTGCCGAAAGTGGTCATGCCGGTGCACTTGTGCGGGCAGCCCTGCGATATGGCAGGCATTCACGCCTTGAGCCAGCGCTACGGCTTCAAAATCATCGAAGACGCCTCACATGCCATAGGTGGGAAATACCGTGGAGAACCCATCGGCAATTGCCGCTACAGCGACATAACAGTGTTCAGCTTTCATCCGGTCAAGATCATCACTACTGGCGAAGGCGGCATGGCCCTGACCAATGACGCGCAGTTAGCCAGGCGCATGAAATTGTTGCGCAGCCACGGCATTACCAGCGACGCTGCAGACATGATCCCGCAGGCGCAGGGGGAGCTTTGGTTTTACCAGCAGATAGCTTTGGGTTTCAACTACCGCATGACCGACATACACGCCGCATTGGGGTTGAGCCAGATGCAGCGGCTGGACGAGTTTGTCGCCAAACGACATGCAATTGCCAAACGTTATGATCAAATGCTGGCTGATTTATCGGCAATGACCCCTTGGCAGCATCCAGACAGCTATTCCGCGTTTCACTTGTATGTCATTCGGCTGAAGCTGGCAGAAATCGGCAAGACACACCGCGAAGTATTCGAGGCACTGCGCGCGGCGGGCATCGGCGTGAATCTGCACTATATTCCCGTGTACAGGCAGCCCTACTACGAGAGGTTGGGTTTTCAGGCCGGATATTGCCCGGAGGCCGAGCGATATTACGCGGAGGCAATCAGTTTTCCGATGTATCCGGGGTTGACCGAGGATCAGCAAAGTGAGGTGGTGGCTGCACTCAATTTCGTTCTGACACATTAAAGCTCTTTATTACTGGCTCTATCCATCAACAACAAAGGGGCTGACTATTATGGCTATGAATTTATTAACGCCTTAGTTTGGGAGATTAACAGTGATTATTTATTTGGCGGAACTTTTACATACGGGCGCGGGTGGCAGAACCCCGAATACTGTGCCGCTCGCCGTTGCTTACATCGCTAGCTATACCATGAAAGTGTTCCCCGAAGCCGAGATCACACTCTTCAGAAACCCAGATGAGTTTATGGCGGCTGTGCGAAAGAGAAGGCCGGGTGTCATCGGCTTCAGCGCGCAACTCTGGTCGGAGAATCTGGCCCGCGCTTACGCGGTGAAAGTCAAAAAATACGACCCGACCATCATCACTGTGGTCGGCGGCTCTTCGATCGAAGATATCACCGTCGAGATTGATCGTTATCTCGAAGCCAATCCCGACTTTGACGTCGTGATTCCGAACGAAGGCGAAATTCCCTTCACAAACCTCCTCAGCCACATCAAAGAGCATGGGCGTATCATCGGCGATACGCCGATCACGGGATGCTGCACGCGCGGGAGTGACGGCAAGATGTTACGCGGCTCATATGCTCCGCCTGACCCGAAAGAAATTCCGTCGCCGTATCTCGGGGGATTTCTTGACCGTTTCCTCGCTGAAGGTTATGAGCCGATTGTTCAGACCATGCGCGGCTGCCCCTATTCATGCTCGTTCTGTGTAAGCGGCAGCCCACTCTGGAGCAAACTGCGCGCGTTTGATCTCGAGCGTGTTTTCGCCGAAATCCAGTATATTCGTCCACGCACTTCTTCGAGCTACCTTATTTTGACCGACGAGAACTTCGGCGTGCTCAAGGAGCGCGATGTTCATGTCGCGCGGTTCATTGCCGATCACTCGAAGAAGACGGGTTTTCCGGGGCATCTCTATTATTACTCGGCCAAGATCGTCACGCCGTCGGTGCTTGAGATCGTCAACGTGCTTAACGGGCTGGGTATGTTCGGGATCAGCTTTCAGACTCTCGACGAGAACGTCCGCAAAGAAATTCATCGCGTGAATGTGAAGTACGCCAAGTTCGAAGAGTATTTAAATTGGGCAAAATCCAGCGGCATTCCGACATCGACCGAATTGATCTTCGGTTTTCCGGGCGAGACGGTCGCCGGTTACATCGAGGGGCTCGAACGCCTCATCGTTTCTGGCGTCGATCAAATCAATAGCTATAATTTGCGCCTCTTCAATGGCATCGATCTGGCAACTCAGGACAGCCGGGCTAAATACCAATATAAAACAAAGTTCCGTCTGCCCGAGCGAAATTTCGGCATCTATGAAGGCGACACGATTGCAGAGTTCGAGGAGATTGTTACCGGGGCTCATTCGTTTGACTATAATGATTACCTCACGGTCAGGCGCTATGGTTTCTTCCTGGAAGTCTGTAGCGGCCGCAGCTATTTTACGCAGTTCATGCGTCTGATGATCAAGCTGGGCTTGCGCGGCGAGAAACTCATTGCCTATCTTTCCGGATACGATTATTCGCGCGTTTCCGAACTGGGTTTGGTCGTGGCGCAATACATGACTGCGGCCCGCGGCGAGCTTTTCGAGACCGCCGAAGCTCTGCAAGAGTATCTGCAGCGCATGCTCGATGTCGGACAGGAACCACCCGAGGTGAAGCTGAACCTCATCTATACGGGCAAGATCATGTTTCAGCCGACAACACGCGAACAGTTCTTCGCGGTGGTAAAGCGGTTCATCGAGAGCCAGACGAGCGACGAGAAGCTGCGCAATCTTCTTTTCGACTATCTGGATAATATCCTGCTTCCGCGCATCGTGACCTTCAGCAGCGGCGAGCCGGATGTCGTAGAGACCTGCTCGAACATTGATCTGCCGAGGCTCGAAAATGACCGGTTTAGCTCCGCCGACGACCTGCTTTTGCAGCGCCCGGATAGGCTCGTTTTCGAGTTGCATCCCGAGATTAGAAGATTCAAGGCCAAGATGCCCGCGAGTGAGGCCGGCAGCGATGCCGTCATCCAGGATATCTTCATGAAGAATCCGCCGTTCAGGTTAATGCGATCCCGTGCGGTGCAGACAGCTTCCGGCATCAGTATGAAAAGCGCTTAATTGTGAACTGTCCGTTAGAGGGATAACTGTGAAACAAAAAGAAATTTTCTTGCAGTCCGAGGGCGATGCGTGGTTTATCAGAAATCAGCTAGATGTCGCCGGGCGTAAACTCCCCGATGACGATGCATTGTTGCGGGAATTACTCGAATTGCCGCCCATAAAGGCGAAGAGCCTGAAAGTGCTCGAGGTCGGGTGCGGCGACGGCACGCGCCTCGCCTGGATCAAAAATAATCTGAATGCTGACTGTTACGGGATTGAGCCCTCCGCCCAAGCGGTTGCCGCCGCTAACGCCAAAGGCATCAACGTGCAGGGAGGCACAGCCGATACGTTGCCGTTCGACAACCACAGCTTTGACATCGTAATCTTTGGTTTCTGCCTTTATCTTTGCGACCGTGAGGACTTGTTCCGTATTGCCAGTGAAGCGGATCGTGTGCTGCGTTCACCGGGCTGGCTGATGATCCTGGATTTTTATAGTTCGGCGCCGAGGGCTAACGCTTACCAACACTGCCCGGGTGTGCAAAGTTACAAGATGGACTATCGGATGCTGTTCACCTGGCATCCGGATTATGCGTGCATGACACATAAAGTGCGGCTTCACGGTGAAGCGAGTTACACCGATGCCGTGGATGAATGGGCTGCCGTTTCGGTGCTGCGGAAGCGCCAGTGCGAACCCGGCGCATGAGCCGCATCGCCCTCGGTACCGCCCAATTTGGCCTGCCCTACGGCATCGCCAACCAAGGCGGACAAATCACGCGTTCGGTTGCAAAGGCCATGCTGCAATTGGCAACGGCAAACGGCATCGACACGCTCGATACCGCTATCGCCTACGGCGAAAGTGAGGCTTGTTTGGGTGAGGCTGGTGTTCAGGGATTCAAGTTAGTGACTAAACTATCAGCCGTGCCCGACGGCTGTGCGGATGTAAACGGTTGGATCAGGGAGCAAGTGGCTGCATCGCTAATGCGTCTTGGTGTGACGGCGGTGTACGGCTTGCTGCTGCATCGTCCGGCGCAGTTGCTGGGTGTAGACGGCAGGGCGCTTTATCAGTCTTTAAAACATTTGAAAGAAGCGGGATTAGTCCAGAAAATCGGGGTCTCTATTTATGCGCCAAATGAGTTGGAGGTGCTGGCACAGCAATTTCAGTTTGATCTGGTGCAGGCTCCGTTCAGCCTGATAGATCGCCGTCTCCACACATCCGGCTGGCTGCAACGATTGAATGATAATGGCGTTGAAATTCATACACGCTCTGCCTTTTTGCAAGGGCTGTTGTTGATGCCTCAAGCAGGCATTCCCGGCAAATTCGCGCCATGGGCAGAGCTGTGGGGTAAATGGCATGACTGGCTTGTGCAGCACGCTGCCTCGGCAGTCCAGGCATGTCTGGCCTTTCCATTGTCATTCCCTGAGATCGAACGTGTTATCGTGGGTGCGGATAGTGTGAGCCAACTGGAACAAATTATCAGTGCCTCTGCCGATGATGTGTCAGTGGGTTTCCCTGATCTGCATTGCGAGGATGAGAATTTGATTAACCCAGTTTGTTGGCCTCAATTATGAAGGTTGTCGCACTCGTTCAGGCACGCA
The DNA here is from genome assembly GCA_016218475.1 of Nitrosomonadales bacterium. Classification (GTDB taxonomy): domain Bacteria; phylum Pseudomonadota; class Gammaproteobacteria; order Burkholderiales; family Gallionellaceae; genus Gallionella. The sequence continues at coordinate 12,149 of JACREB010000023.1, forward strand.
TGGGTTCCACCCGTCTGCCTAATAAAGTGATGAAGCCGATAGGCGGCGTTCCCATGATTGAGTTGTTGCTTTCGCGCCTGTCGCAGGCAAAGGAAGTGGGTCAAATTGTCGTTGCCACTTCGGTGGATACGCGCAACCAACCGCTGGTTGAGCATGTCCGCAAACTCGGCTACGCCTGCGAACAGGGCAGTGAAAATGATGTGCTTGACCGCTTTTTGCAAGCTGCAAAAGCGCATCAAGCCGACGTAGTGGTGCGCATCACTGGCGACTGCCCATTAGTGGATCCGGAGCTGGTGGATGAAACCATCCGCCGCTTTAAGGCCGCATGTGTGGATTACTTTAGCAATGTCGCACCGCCAACTTATCCTGACGGGTTGGACATTGAAGTTTTTACTTTTACGGCATTGGAGAAGGCCAGCCAGGCAACCAGCAAACCTTTTGATCGGGAACACGTTACTCCTTATCTGCGCGAATCGGGCAAGTTCACTACCGCTGCCATGCAACACAGTCAGGACTTTTCGGCTATGCGCTGGACGGTGGATGAGCCAGCCGATTTCGATGTGATTGAAAAAGTTTTTCAGCATTTCTATCCCCGTATCCATTTTGGCTGGAAAGAAGTACTGGATTTGCATCGCCAGCAGCCGGACATTTTCAATATCAACCAACATATTATCCGTAATGAAGGAGCCAGCATGGGTACCGGCCAAAAGCTTTGGAAACGCGCCAAACAAATTATTCCAGGCGGCAATATGCTGCTGTCCAAACGTGCCGAAATGTTCCTGCCTGACCAATGGCCCGCCTACTTCAGCAAAGCCAAGGGCTGCAAGGTGTGGGATTTGGACGGCAACGAATACATCGACATGTCGATCATGGGCATTGGCACCAACATATTGGGTTACGGGCATCAGGAGGTGGATGATGCAGTACGCAAGACCATTGATGCGGGAAATATGTCCACATTCAACTGCCCGGAAGAGGTGTATCTGGCCGAGAAACTGATTGAATTGCATCCTTGGGCGCACATGGTGCGGCTTGCGAGATCGGGAGGGGAGGCCAACGCCATCGCGATCCGTATTGCGCGCGCGGCATCGGGTAAGGATAAAGTGGCAATTTGCGGTTATCACGGCTGGCATGACTGGTATTTGTCCGCTAATCTGGGCGATGATAAAAACTTGGCGGGGCATCTGTTGCCGGGTTTGGCGCCCAACGGTGTGCCGCAAAATCTGCGCGGTACGGTATTCCCGTTCAACTACAATAATTTTACCGAGTTGGAAGCGCTGATCAATACGCATGATATTGGCGTGATCAAAATGGAGGTGGTGCGCAACATGGGCCCCGAAGATAATTTTCTGCACAAGGTACGCAAACTTGCTACCGAGCGAGGCATCGTGTTGATTTTTGACGAATGCACTTCCGGCTTCCGTGAAACTTTCGGTGGTTTGCACAAAAAATACGGTGTCGAGCCGGATATGGCCATGTTCGGTAAGGCGTTAGGTAACGGCTACGGCATTACGGCCACCATTGGCAAACGTGAAGTCATGGAGGCGGCGCAATCCACTTTTATCAGCAGCACGTTCTGGACAGAACGCATTGGGCCGACCGCAGCACTTAAGACGTTGGAAGTGATGGAGCGCGTCAAATCCTGGGACACCATCACACAGACCGGCCTGAGTATTCGCCAAGGTTGGCAACGACTCGCAGATAAGCACGGCCTCAAAATTGACCATTGGGGTTTGCCATCGCTTACGGGGTTTACCTTCCAAAGCCCCAATGCATTGGCCTACAAGACCCTCGTTACCCAGGAAATGCTGGCTAAAGGCTACCTGGCAGGCAACAGCGTGTATGTCTGCATTGAACATACACCGGAGGTGGTGGCAGGTTTTTTTGGGGCGCTTGAACCGATATTTGTTTTGATCAAAGAGTGCGAAGAAGGCAGGGATGTGATGAGTTTGCTCAACGGCCCTGTGTGCCATGGCGGATTTAAGCGCTTGAATTGAGCTATCGAATGAAAATTGCCATTCGCGTGGACGCATCCAGCCAAATTGGCACTGGCCACTTTATGCGCTGTTTGTCACTGGCAGATGGGCTGAATCAGCGCGGCGCGCAGATTCGCTTTGTCTGCCGCCATTTGCCAGAGCATCTGGAAGATATGCTGGTAGCCAGAGAATATGCATTCATGCCGCTTAACAGCTGCTCAAATGACGCGATTGCAGGCGATTTGGCGCATGCGCGCTGGCTTGGCGCCAGCCAGGCCCAGGATGCCGCAGATACTATTCATGCACTATCGGATCAATTCTGGGATTGGCTGGTTGTGGATCATTATGCTTTGGATGCCTGCTGGGAGACCGAGTTGCGTAAAGCGGCCAAGAATATTTTGGTTATCGACGATATTGCCGATCGCCAGCACGACTGTGACATCCTGCTTGACCAGAATTTCTATGCGAACATGGATACACGCTACACCGATAAAGTGCCTCTGCATTGCCAGTTGCTGCTCGGCCCGCGCTATGCTTTGCTGCGTGACGAATTTCGCCAACTACGGGAGCACATCAGGCCACGTACAGGGGCGGTGAAACGTGTGCTGGTATTTTTTGGCGGCGTGGATGCTGATAATTTCGTGAGCCGTGTGATCGAGGCATTGGCTAATAACGATATTAAAGGGTCGAAAGTAGATGTGGTGATCGGCGTTCAGCACCCGCAACGGGAGGCGATCGAGTCAGCATGCGCGGAACATCAATTCGATTGCCATGTGCAAACCAATCGCATGGCGGAACTGATGGCGGCAGCGGATCTTGCGATAGGAGCGGGTGGCTCGGCGACTTGGGAGCGTTGCTGTCTGGGGTTGCCTGCATTCGTCATCTGCACTGCCGCAAATCAGGTCAAGCAGGTTGCCGACGCAGCATCTGAAGGTTGGCTGTATGCGCCGGAACTTAAAGGCGAGCTTGTTGAGGAGATTCAATGTCATTTGCGTACCCTCCTGGCAAATGATTGCTTGAGGAAAGCTATTTCCAGTAACGGCATGCAGATTGTGGACGGCTGCGGTGTGTTACGGATCATGGGAAACATGGGGTGCGGTGGTATCGAGATTCGAGTTGCAAACCGGGAGGACTCGGGGCAGATATTCAAATGGCGTAATCACGCGACCGTAAGGGCGGTATCGCGCAATCGCGAAGTAATCCATTGGGGAACACATCAGAAATGGTTTGAAGAGGTGCTGGCATCTCCTGACAGGTTGTTGCTCATCGGGCAACGTAAAGGAGCGCCAGTCGGGGTTGTGCGTTTCGATATCCGTGGCAATGAGGCCGAGGTTTCGATATACCTGGTTCCGGGCACCGTGGAAGCGGGTTTGGGGCGGAATTTATTGCAGAGCGCGGAGCATTGGTTCAAGGTTAACAGGCCGGAGATAAGTAAAATTGTAGCCCATGTACTCGGCGATAATGAGCGCTCTCATCGATTATTCGCCGGGTTGGACTATCGGGTTGAATCCACCCTTTACTCAAAGGTGCTTCAATAAAATGAATGAAGTATGCAAAATCGCTGGCAGGCTGATCGGGCGTGATCAGCCTCCTTTTGTCATTGCCGAGATGTCCGGCAATCATAACCAATCGCTGGATCGAGCACTGGAAATTGTTGAAGCAGCCGCCAAGGTGGGGGCGCATGCGCTGAAAATCCAGACCTACACGCCCGACACCATGACGCTGGATCTGGATGAGCGTGAGTTTCATATCAGCGATCCTGCAAGCCTGTGGGCACGTCGCTCTACAAGTTGTATGGGTAAGCCTACACGCTGTGGTGGTTGTCTGGTTGCAATAAATCCGCCAACAGCAATGTAATACATTGTTTGACATTGAGTGCGCGACTCTGTACGATGGGATCATCGTAAGACCTTGGAAGGAAATAGCTATGGAACTCGTGATTCGTAAAATTGGAAATTCAACGGGATTGACTTTGCCTACAGCATTGTTGCGTGACTTGGGGCTTTCGGTCGGGCAAGTCATGTCGCTTAATAAAACTGGGGATGGTGCTTTAGTGCTGCGTGCCAAATCCGCGCGAAAAAAATACACCGCGAAAGAATTGAATGCACTGTGTGATTTGAATGCACCGATGCCGGACGACTTGATTGCTTGGGATAATGTGGAGTCCGTGGGCAACGAAACGCCATGACACGGGTGCTGACCATTAAACAAGGGGATATCGTACTGATTGCATTAGACCCCACAGCAGGTACCGAGATTCGCGGCACACGGCCTGTGTTGGTGTTATCCAACACCGAGTTCAACCGGAGTGGGCGCGCATTGATAGCGCCTATTACCCAAGGGGGCAATATCCAGCGCATCGCGGGTTGGGCTGTGACGCTTATGGGGGCAGGTACGGCAACGCAAGGGGTAGTGGTGGTCAGCCATTGTCGCGTGATTGATCTGGCCGCGCGTGGTGCTAAAATGATTGAGGCTGTGCCGACAGAAATTATCGAAGAAACGCTTGCTAAATTGCAAGCGATGGTTGATTCCCAAGTGCATTGACTATCGGCAACGCGGATACCAAGGAGAGAAATCATGCTGACGTTAAATATTGACTATGAAGTTTTGCCGGATAGGCTTGTCACGATTAAGTTGCCGGAGGAGGTTCGACCTGGGCGGCATGAATTGGTGATCGTGCTGGAAGAGCAGCCTTCGCAGACAGCCCGCGCCACAGAGGACAAGGTGGCAAAACTGAACGACTTCATAAAGAAACGCTACGAATTATCGTTAAGCGAACCAGTGTTGGATGCCGGGGATATTTTTACCAAGATGGCTGTACGTCATGCCGGATAAGCACTTTCAAGCTTAAAATTTCTCCAGGTGCCGAGAAAGACCGTGAAAGAGTTGAGCAATATGCAGTTAAGCTAGAAACCAAAAACCGCCGAATTCTGGCATTAAGCAATGCGGTTTTGTCCCTCAAAGATACTTGGCTTCTCTGTTCGTATTTCGATCGAGAGAGTGATGTTCGAGTTTGCTATGTCGAAGGATGGTACAGCGTATTTTTTACAGTGGACGAGTCGGCAAGGCGAATTGTTGTGATCGCCATTCTGGGGCAGGCAGAAGACTTGAACAAAGTGCCCGTTTGATCAATCAATTCAGCTTGATTGTCACTATGAGGGGTTGGTTTTTGAATCGTTGCATCTTTCAAAGTAAAACCTGCGAATGATTAAACTAGGAAGTTGTGAAATTGGGCCGCAACACGCCCCCTTCATCATCGCCGAAATGTCCGGCAACCATAACCAGTCGCTTGAGCGGGCGCTGCAAATCGTCGAGGCCGCCGCCAAGGCGGGGGCGCATGCGCTGAAAATCCAGACCTACACGCCCGACACCATGACGCTGGATCTGGATGAGCGTGAGTTTCATATCAGCGATCCTGCAAGCCTGTGGGCAGGTACGTCGCTCTACAAATTATATGGCGAAGCCTACACGCCGTGGGAATGGCACAAACCGATTTTTGATCGAGCGTGTGAACTGGGTATCATCGCCTTCAGCACACCGTTCGATGAAACGGCGGCGGACTTTCTCGAAAATCTGAATGTGCCATGCTACAAAATCGCATCCTTCGAAAATACCGATCTGCCATTAATCCGCCGCGTGGCTTCTACCGGCAAGCCACTGATTATTTCCACGGGTATGGCCACTGTGGCTGAGTTGGATGAAACGGTTCGAGTTGCTCGTGGGGCTGGTTGCACGGATCTGATCTTGCTCAAGTGCACCAGCACCTACCCGGCCACGCCCGAAAACACCAACATCCTGACCATTCCGCATTTGCGTGAACTATTCGGTTGCGAGGTGGGCCTATCCGATCACACCCTGGGTGTGGGCGTGTCGGTCGCCAGCGTGGCATTGGGGGCCACCGTCATCGAAAAGCATTTCACTATGAACCGCGCTGACGGCGGGGTAGATAGCAGCTTTTCCATGGAGCCTGCCGAAATGACACAACTGGTAGTGGAAGCCGGGCGTGCTTGGCAGGCGCTGGGGCAAGTGAGCTACGGCCCTACCGAAGCCGAGAAGAAATCCGTCCAGTACCGCCGCTCGCTGTATGTGGTACAAGATATCAAAGCAGGCGATATGCTGACACGGGAGAATGTGCGGGCGATCAGGCCGGGGTTGGGGCTGCCTCCGAAATATCTTGAACAAGTGCTGGGCAAAACAGTGAAGCGGGACATGAAACGCGGAACAGCGTTATTGTTTGAGTATCTCGGTTGCTAATCCGGCAACCTGATTATGGGAACCTCTAAAAATCCACATTTCATCCCAACTGCTGCGTTGCGGCAGCGGGGTAAGCAGGCAAGACGCGTAGCGGCTGCTCGCAAAAAATTTCTTGCTTACATATCTGATATATGCGGCGCCGCGAAATTTTTTCCGCGCCTTGCATTTGGGCGAAATCTGAATTTTTAGAGGCTCCCTTATATGGTTTCTCCGAAAGTGTTTTTTCATGACAGAAAATACGTATTCCATCCGTAGCCGCGAGTTAGCCCGGAAAATGGCCGGGCTATCGGCGCAGGGCGACGAAAAGCAAGCGCTAAAAGCCGTTCAAACGCATCTGCGCAAAGCCCCGCATGATATTGGGGCGCTTAATCTGGCCGGAACGCTCGCCGTGCGGCTGGAGAACTGGGCGCTTGCGGAGAAGTGCTTTACAGGTGCGCTGGCTATTAACAAGACAGACACCGAAACGCTCGGCAATTTATTCAGGGTGTTAAAACTTTCCAATCGGCCGGATAAAGCAACTGCAATATTGTCCAGAATACTGGAGCTTGAACCGGACAACGTCTCCGCACTCAGCGAAAAAGGATTAATGCTTTTCGATCGGGGCGACACGGCTTCGGCTCTGCAAGTTTTCGATAAATGTATTCAAATTGCCCCGGCCTTTGAGTTGGGATATAAAAACCTGTACTCCGCGCTGGTCACCTGCGGCCGGTATGAAGAAGCCGAGCGCATCGCAAAACTGGCCATTCAAAAAAGCACCACCGATTACCGTTACACCTTCAAAGTTGATCTCGTCGTTTGCCTCTGGAGGTCGGGCGCTATCCGGGAAGGGCATCAGGTAGCGGAGGAGATCATCGCCGAGCTGACCCAACTGAATAATCCCCGGTTCCGCGAACTTCTGGCGCGTGCGCATTGCCACTACGGCATAATACTCATGGAGTTGAATGAGCTTGAATCTGCCCGGGAGCAATTCACGAAAGCCGTGTCACTCGATCCCGGAAATGTCGATCCTTATATCAATCTCGCCAAAGCCTGTTGGTTTACGGGGGATTTATTGCAGGCCATTCATTGGTTTGATAAGGCGCTGGCAATCGCGCCGGACAATGCGGAGCTGCATCTTCACCTGGGTATCGTGCTGCGCGATGCGGGGCGGCCCGAACTCGCCTTGCCTTACCTGCAATCTGCGGTAGTCCAATCGCCCGCCAATCCGGAGCTGCGCTGCTACCTTGGAATGGCGCAATTTGCGCTTGGGCAATTGGATCAGGCTTACGAGAATTATGAATTGCGCTGGGTACGGCAGGAATGTGGAAAAAAATCCCAGCTTGCGATTCCGGAATGGACCGGCCTGCCCGAATCAGGCCGGTCCATATTCGTTTATACGGAACAGGGAATCGGTGATGACCTCACGTTTGCGACCTGTCTGCCCGACCTGATCGGGAGATTCGAGCGTGTTATTTATATTTGCCATCCAAAGCTGAAAAAATTGATGGTGCGGAGCTTTCCTCAAATTGAAATTCGCGATTTGGATAGCAACCTCACTTCACATGATCTGGGGGATCCTGATTTCCAGATTCCGATTGGCAGCCTGCCGCGCATTTTCCGGAAAACCATTGAGAGCTTTCCAGCCAGCCAGCAACTGCTGGCTCCGGATATGGGCAAGTCCGCCTTATTTCGTGAGCGCCTATTGCAAAATAAAGGCAAATTGATCGTAGGCATAGCCTGGAGGAGTTCTTTCGAGAGTACTGACCGTCGCGCCATCTATCCGCAACTTGAGTTCTGGCGTCCCTTGTTCAGCCTGCCGGACATTGTATGGGTGAATTTACAGTATGGCGATGCCGGCGAGGAAATCAAAAAAGCAGAGCATGATTTTGGTGTCGGCATCATCAATTTCACCGAAGTCGATCACTTCGACGACCTGGACTCATCAGTTGCGCTAATGAAAGCTTGCGACCTGGTCATTGGCCCGGGCACTTCCACGGTCGTCCTGTCCGCCGGCACCGGTGTGCCCACTTTTAAACTCGTTCCTTACATTGATGTCTTCTGCATGGGTACCGATCATTACCCGTGGTTTCCGAATATGGTTCTGGCCGTGCGCAGCCTTGAGGAAACCTGGGAAGCCCCCATTCAACGAATAGCCAACATTGTGCAAGCGCTCGCTGCGGAGAGGGCATCTGTCCGCGCCGATTGAGTCTTTGCCCCGCATTGGGCCGTCCGGTTCAAGGGCAATAAAAACAAACCGGGTCTAAAGTTTTCTGGCGGGCAGCCGATAATGAATTCATGGCGGGATTCATTTGGGAATTCTGCACGATTAACCTACAACCAGGAGACTTATCATGCCCTCGCAAATTTTGACCAACGTAGCATCACTGAACGCACAACGCAATCTTGACCGGACCGGCTTGACCCTGGCGGTATCCTTGCAGCGCCTGTCTTCAGGCCTGCGGATCAACAGCGCCAAGGACGATGCCGCCGGCCTGGCCATTTCCGAACGCTTCACCGCGCAAATCCGCGGCATCGACCAGGCGGTGCGCAATTCCAATGACGGCATTTCGCTGGCGCAGACCGGCGAAGGCGCCCTGGGCTCAGCGGGCGGCATTCTTCAGCGGATCCGCGAACTGGCCGTGCAGTCGGTCAACGCCACCAACTCCGCCGCCGACCGCGCCGCGCTGAATAACGAAGTCGGCCAGCTGGCCTCGGAACTCGACCGTATTGCCGCCACCACCTCATTCAACGGACAGAAGCTGCTGGACGGTTCGAATTCGAATTCCTACCAGGTCGGCGCGAACGCCGGCGAAGTGATCACGGTGAGTTCCGACAACTTCCGCACCGATTCCTATGGCAACAACCGCATGGGCACCCTGGCGGCAACCGCCACCACCACCGCGGGCGACCTGACGCTCGGCAGCACGGCGTACATGCTGAGATCATCCGCCACTGTAGCGAACCGGGTCACAGCTACCAACATGACCCTTAACGGGGGGCTCGGCTCCGCCAATATCGCGTGGCTCGCGGGCGACTCCGCCAAGACTGTAGCCAAGACGGTCAATGGTCAGACTGCCACCACCGGCGTCACAGCTTCCGCCAAGACTGAAATCGACATGGTCTTTGCTGTGTCGACCAACTATCAACTTGCTATCGCGTCGAACAATACCACGGCGGTCAGCGTCAGCTTCACCACCGGCGCCACGGCCAATGCGGATGGCCTCGCGGGCGGAATCAACGCCATCAACAATGTTACCGCGCAGACCGGGGTGACCGCGAAAGTCAACACTGCGGGCACGGGGATCACCTTGACCAACGCTTCCGGCGAGAACATGACCATCACCAATACTGTCGGCGCCGTCACGTCGATAGGCAATGGCGGCACCACAAACAGCGGCACCGTTGCTGCGGCTACTACTTGGTTAGTCTCGGGCGAACTCGTGCTGGACTCGGACAAGTCGTTCGGGGTGGTTGCAGCCACCACGGTAAGCTGGGTCAACAATGCGGCGGCTGCATCGCAGTTGCAAAAGACCAGCCAGGTGGATGTCAGCAGCGTGGATGCGTCCAACCGCACGATTGCCCTGGTGGACGGCGCGCTCCAGGCGGTCAACGGCATGCGGGCAAAATACGGCGCTGTGCAGTCCCGTTTCGAATCGACGGTCGCAAACCTGAAGACCGCATCGGAAAACCTGTCGGCCTCGCGTTCGCGGATCCGCGATGCGGACTTCGCGCTGGAAACCGCCAACCTCACCCGCAACCAGATATTGCAGCAAGCGGGCACGGCGATGCTGGCGCAGGCGAATGCCCTGCCTAACAGCGTATTGACGCTGTTGAGGTAAGCCGGGATTGTTTGTCAATCACGCCCGGCCGGTTATCCGGCCGGGTACATTGAACCCAGATTGTCCATTAGGCCATAAAACGCCTGTTTTGAATGGGTTTCTAATGGAATCCATTAGAGATTTTCCTTATTTTTCAATGAGGTGTTGTTCTAATGAACAATCTGGGTTGAAGCAAGAAGGACAAGATCATGATCTCTCAAGTTGGCGCTAATTCCGCAGGCACACCACCCGGCAATACCGGGCAAGCCGCCCCGCTGGTTGATGTCAAGCCGCAAAGGGCGGCTGTGCCGGTGGAGTTGCCGGGTCAGGCAGTCAAGGCCGTTGCGGACGCGGTAGACACCGAAGCCGCCAAAAAAGCGGCCGAGCAAATTAACAGGGCTTTGAAGCAGTTCGACAACAACATCCAGTTCAGCGTGGACGAGAATAACAAGACCCATGTGCAGGTAGTCGATACGCAGACCAAGGAAGTGATACGCACGATGCCGTCCAAGGAGATGCTGGCGATCTCGCAGGCGATAGAGAAGTTTCAGGGTTTGCTTATCAAGATAAAAGCGTAGAATGTACACGTAGCACCTGATGACTGGCGTTAATGTTGCTGCAAAACAGCAACAATTATAGGGTGCATATACAATGCGCCCTATAGTGCTTTGTTGAATGGCTCAAAAGATCAGGATAGTATTTTTGTAGGATGGGCAAACGGTTTCATTGTTTGCCCACGCGGAAGAGAAGCGCGGTGGGCACAAAAACCGCACCCACCCTACGGTTATTCAGGATGATTGTTTGAGGAGCGAATCATGGCAATTTCTTCACCGGGTATCGGTTCGGGACTCGACATTAACGGCATCGTCGCCAAGTTGATGGCAGTAGAGTCGCAGCCGTTGAGAGCACTCGATACGAAGGAGGCGGCCTATCAGGCCAAGCTGTCCGCTTACGGCACCCTGAGCGGGGCGTTGTCGTCATTTCAAAGCGCGGTGCAGGGGTTGAATGACCCCGCGAAATTCCAGTCGCTCAAGGCTTCTTCCAGCGATGCCACCGTCGCATCGGCTTCTGCGTCGAGCATCGCCGTGGCGGGCAGTTACGCGCTCGACATCAGCAAGATAGCGCAGTCCCAGAAACTGGTGGCCGCGGGCCAAACCAGCACGTCGACGGCGATCGGTCTGGGCGGAACAACCACGCTGACCTTCGATTTTGGAACCATCAGCGGAACACTTGCCCCCTATGTTCCCGCAGCAGGCACAGGAGGAACCTATACCGCCTCGGCATTCGTCAGCAATGGCAGTGGCGCGAAAACGGTGACCATCGATGCGACCAACAATTCTCTGACCGGCATCCGCGATGCCATCAACAGCGCGAAAATCGGTGTTACGGCTTCCATCGTCAACGATGGCGGCGTTTCGCCTTACCGTCTGGTGTTATCTTCCGACAATGCGGGTACGAGCAATAGCATCAAAATCAGTGTAGCCGCAGGCGGCGATGCGGATGTTACGACGCTGCTTTCTTACGATCCTGCTGGCGTAGTAGGCACTACACAGAATTTGCAACAAACCCTGGTTGGGCAGAATACAGAAATGACGGTCAATGGCGTATTCGTGAGCAAGACAAGCAGCACGTTGACGGACGTGATTCCCGGTGTGACCCTGAACGCGCTCAAGATCGGAACCGGCACAATTTCGGTCGCGCAGGATAGCTCTGGCGTAACTGCGGCGGTCGATGCGTTTATAAAAGGCTATAACGACCTCGCCAAAACGCTCAAGGATTCGTCGTCATACGATCCGGCAACCAGGAAAGCGGGCATTCTTCAGGGTGATGCATCGGTGCGCACCATCCAGAGTCAGATACGGGCGTTGCTGGGGCGTTCCCTGACCGGCAACTGGGCTTATACCAACCTTTCGCAGGTCGGTATTACTCTTCAGAAAAGTGGCTCATTGGCGCTCGATTCCAGCAAGCTGACAACTGCGCTGTCGGCCAACCCGATCGACGTTGCAGCCTTATTTTCTGCGACCGGAAAGGCTTCCGACAGCCTCGTGAGTTACGTGAGTTCGACATCCAACACCAAGGCCGGAACTTTCTCGCTTGAAGTCAGCCAACTCGCCACGCAAGGTCAACAGGTCGGATCTGCCGCAGCAGGGCTCACTATTACAACCGGAGTCAACGATACCCTGAGCATGTCAATAGATGGAGTAGCCGCAACAGTCACCCTGGCGGCAGGTGCTCCTTATGCTTCTTATGCGGCATTGGCGGCTGAAGTTCAGGCTAAAATTAACGGCGCGTCGGCATTGTCCGGTGCAGGGATTTCGGTCGCAGTCACGGAGGCGGGCGGCTTCATGACGTTGACCTCCAATCGTTACGGCTCCACTTCGAGCGTTAGCGTTAGCGGCACCGCCGGTGCGACCAATTTGCTGGGCGCGACACCAACCAGCACTGCCGGTGTCGATGTAGCGGGCACATTGGATGGGGCTGCCGGCACCGGTTCCGGCCAGAATCTGACCGGTGCAGCGGGCAATGCGGAAGGGTTGAAGTTGCTGATTACCGGTGGAGCCGCCGGCGCTGGCGTAAGCAGGGGAACGGTGGGCTTCTCGCAAGGTTATGCTTACCAGTTGAATCAACTGATATCCAGTTTTCTCGATAGCACTGGGACAATTGCCGCAGTGACGGAAGGAACCAACCGGAGCATCAAGGACATCGGCAACCAGCGCGATGTGTTCAATCGCCGGTTGGCCAATATTGAGGCGCAATACCGCAAGCAATTTACCGCGCTGGATGTCACGATGGCCAGCATGAGTCAAACCAGCAGTTACCTCACACAGCAACTGGCAGCACTATCCAGCCAAACGAAATAGCAACACGTTCTCGTCGTTGTAATAATCGTTGCTGTTTGCCGTCTCACTGAGGTTCGGAGACCCTGTGGGTATGACTACGGCGCTATCTCCGGACGGGCAGCAGTGCCGGATTTTTCAGGTATATCATTTCAAACCAATAGATCATTAGCAAAAAACTGCGCTATTCCCGCTTTTGCTGGAATGACGGGTTATTTCAATTCTAAATGAGAAGTGCATTTTCGTAGGGCGGGCTTTGCCCGCCAGATAAAGCTGTCGGGCATAGCACGACCTACGGATTATTGTCTCTTCAAAATGGAAATGGAATTATTCCAATTTTCGTTAAAAACGACAATAATCCTGCCGGATGTGGGAGCGGCTAAAGCCGCTCCCACAATTAACATTAACCCAGATTGTCCATTAGGCCATAAAACGCCTGTTTTGAATGGGTTTCTAATGGAATCCATTAGAGATTTCCCTTATTTTTCAATGAGGTGTTGTTCTAATGAACAATCTGGGATTAACCCAGATAATCCATTAGCCGAATTGAAGTATGCTGAGCGAGTTGGATTCAGGCACATTTCTAATGGATTCCATTAGAGAAATTCATTTGATAGCAATGAGATAGGACGAAATCATGGCGCAACCATCCGAGACCGC
>JACREB010000221.1 GCA_016218475.1 Nitrosomonadales bacterium
CCACGCGGAAATAACCTTTGCTGACCGCGTGGGCACAAAAAACGTGCCCACCCCACTTGACTATTGCGCGGATATTATCTTCTCCTGCGGTATCGGCAGCGCGACATAAAACTTGCTGCCCTGCCCTTCGCCCGCCGATTCCGCCCAGATACGCCCCTTGTGGTGTTCGACGATCTTGCGGCACAGCGCGAGGCCGATGCCGGTGCCTTCGTAGGCTTCGCGCGATTGCAGGCGCTGGAATATCTGGAACAGCCGTTTGATCTGGCCGGGGATGATGCCGACGCCGTTGTCGGCGACGCACAAATGCCATTCATTTTTGACCATCTCTCCGGTGACGGCGATTTCCGGTGTGCGCCCGGCGATGCGGTATTTGGCAGCATTACCGATGAGATTCTGGATGAGTCTCAGTATTTCATCGCGGCTGACCAGGATGCGCGGCCAGTCGCCGGTGATGTTTACCTTGGCTTGCGCTTCGTCAATGGCGGGCTGGAGGAATTGCAGCGCTTCATCGAGTATGGTACGGCTGTCGATCCAGGTTAACGGTTCGCCCATCCTGCCCACCCGCGAGTATTCGAGCAAGGCCACCAGCATCCGGTCGATGCGCTTGGCGCCTTCGACGGCGAAGTTGAAATAGTCGCGTTTCTCGCCGACGAGTTGATCGGCCATGCTTATCTCGATCAGTTGCAGGTAGCTTGAGATCATGCGCAACGGCTGGCGCATGTCGTGGGAGACGGCGTAGCTGAATTGTTCCAGTTCGATATTGGAACGCTTGAGTTCTTCTTCGAATTCCCTGCGTTCGGTGATGTCGCGCGCGAAGCCGGTAGTGCCCAGCACATTGCCGTTCTCGTCGATGACCGGGGTCTTGAAGGTTTCCACCCAGTACTCTTTGCTGCCGTCAAATGCCAGCTCCTCGATATGTTTCTGCTGGCGCAAGGCCATTACTTCGGCATCGTCGGCGCGATATTTCTCCGCCAGTTCTTTTGGCCAGAGATCGAAATCGGTTTTGCCGACGGCCTGCTGGATGCCTTCCAGCCGGGCATGATCAACAAAAGCCTTGTTTGCCTTGAGATAGCGACCTTCAGCATCCTTCAACCAGACCAGATAGGGCGAGTTATCGAGAATAGCGCGCAGGCTTGCCGCGTTTTCCTTCAGCAATTTCTTTTCGTCCCTTAAATGCTCGTTCATTTTTGTCAAGTCTTGCGTCTGCATATCGACCAGCGTGTCAAGCTGATGCACAAACCGGTGGCTTATCAGCAAGCGGCCAAGCATCTTGCAGAACAGCAGGAGCAGCCGCTCATGCCACATATTGAAAAAATCCGGTTCCGGGTAATAAACATTGACTACACCGAGAACCCGGTCTTCGCAGATGATCGGCACGCAAAGCAGCGAACCCTGCACCGGTTTTTCGTCAACGCTCTCGCCGTTAACGCCGATTTTCTTGAACTGCGGATCGTCTGCGCATGAGCGGCAATGCTGGATGTTTCCGCTTTCGGCAGCGCGCCCCAGAATACCCTCCCCCAAGCGGAATTGGGTTTTCTTGAACGGTTTTTCCTTGTGTTCCTGCCGGGGGATTTCCCCATCTGAACGGGTGATGTTCCACAGCATTTCATCCCAGTCCAGCCCCGCTGCAACCGTCAGCAGATCAGCCTCGTCCGGCAGAAAAATGGAACATCGCTCCATGTCCTGATTCGACATCAGCGCTTCCAGCGCCTGCCGGAGCAACCCGGGTTCATCCAGGTTGCGGATGGAGATATCGGTTAACCCGTACAGGGCGGATAAAGAGTCCAGCAGATTGACGATATGCCGGTTGAGTTCCTGGGTGGTTTCGATAAGTTGAGCGTCGCGCATTTCGGTTTAGTCCTGGTCGAACAGCGATGAAATTTTCCGGATGGATTCAAGCCGGCTTCTCATCTGTTTCCACATTGCTTCGACCCGTGCTTTTGGCAGGCCGAGCGCAGCCAGCGAGTCTGTTTCGGGAGACAGTTCGTCCCGTCCGTCAATAATCTGGTTGGCCCAGCGGGCGCAAAGCCCTTCCAGCAAAACCAGCGGCCAGTGCTTGCCGCGATAATTCATGTCGTAGTGATATTCCATAACCAGCAGAATTTCCTCCGGCAAATGCCACTTGTTTCCCATCCATACGCCCGCCTGATAGTGGGTGGCATCAAGCCGGTCTTTGATATATTCGCCCAGATTGCGCTCGGGGTTTTCTTCATATGCGATAAAGGCCAGTTCCATTTTAACCGGATAGAGTTGCACCAGCGCCAGCAGCCCGATATTGTGCAGCAGGCCGGCCATGTAGACGCTGTCTGCGGCGGGACGCAATTCTTCCCGGATATTGGCATTGATTTCGTTGGCCATCAGCGCGGTCATGATGGAGGATGTCCAGAACCTTTCAGCCTTGAAGTGGGGACAATGTTTAACCCTGAACATGCCGGACAAAGACAGGCTGACGGCAACGCTCCTGACCGTAATGAGCCCGAGAACCGAGATAGCGCTCATCAGTGAATGAACATGGCCCTGCTGGCCGAAAAAGGCAGAGTTGGCCAATCCGAGCAGGCGGGCCGCAATGGTCGGGGATTCGCTCAGTATCTCCGCCAATGCCGTTTGGGTGATATTCGGGTCACCGCAACTGCTCAACAAACGCTGGGTATTCGGCGACAGGGAGGGCAATTGCTTGAGCCTCTGGGTTTCCTGGCGCGTATGGTCAGTGGTCATAAAAGGTAATTTCTGAAATGAAAAGTTTTTTCGGTGTGCGATTATACCCAACACAACGCGTACAGGGCGCATGTTGGGTTACGTCCGTCGGTGGTGAGCCTCCTGAGGTATCGAAGGGCGAACCATGAAACCGCTAACCCAACCTACATGACTAATCAGGAGAAATCACACGCGACTATTCGGCAAGACCATATTGCATGGCGTAGCGCACCAGATCGGCAATGTTATTGAGGTTCATTTTTTCCATGAGGCGCGTCTTGTGGGTACTGACAGTCTTGTGGCTGATGCATAGCTTCGCGGCGATTTCGTTGACGCCCATACCCGCAACAAGCAAGCGGAACACTTCCAGCTCACGGTCCGAAAGCGATGCGTGGGGCAACTGCAACTTCGTCGAGGTTGCTTCCAGCGCTATATGCTCGGCCACTACCGGATCCAGGTATTTCCCCCCCGCGCTCACCTTGCGGATCGCCGCCAACAGCAGCTCGGGGTCGCTGTCTTTGGTGATCCAGCCCGATGCTCCCGCCTTGAGGGCGCGCGCTGCAAGCTGCGCGTCGTTGTGCATGGTAAATACCAGGATGGGCAACTCCGCGCGGCATAGCTTGACACGCCCGATCAGGTCTGTGCCGCTGATGCCCGGCATATTCATATCCAGCAACAGCAGGTCGAATTTACCGTCGCGGACTTGATGCAATACCTCCGCGCCGCTGGTTGCCTCTCCAGCTAATTCCATATCGGGCGCCAGCGCCAGGGCTTGCCTGATCCCCTCACGCACAATGGCGTGGTCATCGGCAATCATGATGCGGATCATGGCTGGCTCCCCTCTGTATCGGTGAGGGTTCGTGTGTTGGGTACGGTGAAGGATACCTGCGTTCCCCGCTGCGGTGTGCTATAGATATTTACAACCCCACCCAGTGCGATGGCGCGTTCGCGCATTCCGAGCAGGCCGAAAGACTTATGATCGGGTGTGTCCATGTAATCGAACCCCTTGCCGTTATCGTTCACTGTCACGGAAAAATTATCGGTATCCTGCCTGATGATAATTTCGACCTTGCTCGCTCCGGCATATCGGGCCACATTGGTCAGAGATTCCTGCGCAATGCGAAATGCCGCCACGGCGACTAACTCATCCAGATGAATTTCTTCTTCCGGCGCATATACGACACAGGATGCGCCGGTATTTTTGTTAAATTCATCGCACAACCATCTGATGGCCGGAATAATTCCCATGTCCAGCGCAACGGGGCGCAGATTGTTCACCACATCGCGCGTGCATTGAATCGATTGATCCAGCAGCCCGGTGATCCGTTCCACCCTCTCCAGCAGTGCTGCGTTGTTCCCGCAAAACTCGATGCGCAACAGCGAAACATTCATGCGTAACGCGGTCAGGGTTTGCCCCAGCTCATCATGCACCTCGCGGGCGAGGCATTTCCGCTCCTCTTCGCGGAACGCCTCGCCCTGCGCGACCAGATCGCGCAATAATTGACGGGATTGATTGATTTCCATTTCTGATTGCTTGCGCGCGGTGATGTCCTGGACGATGGCCAGGAACACGGGGTGTTCCGCTTGCATGAACTGGAGGCGCACCTCCACCGGATAAGTCGTGCCATCCTTGCGCCGATGAACAGTCTCGAAAAACAGCGACCGTTGTTCGCCGCTCCGTAGCGGGGCAATCATTTGCTCAAAGCTCTCCCTCGTGAACGATGGTTCCAGATCCAGCGGCGTGAGCTGGTTCAGCTCGTCGTCCGAGTAGCCCAGATTTTTCTCCGCACCTTCGCTGGTCAGGAGGAAATACAGGGAATCGGCGTCGAACAGGTAGATTTCGTTAAATGAGCCTTGCAACAAATGGCCGAACTGTTGCGCCAATAGTTCTGCCTGTTTGCGCTCGGCAATATCCTCGACGACCCCGATGGTGAATTTGGGTGTGCCGCCGGCATTGCGCAACAGGGAAACGGTCAGGTTGACCAACGCCAAACTCCGGTCTTTGCGTATATAGCGTATCTCCATGGAGAAAGTGGATATTTCGCCCGCAAGCAGTTGCCGGAAGCGACGATCCTGCTCTGCCAGGTCGTCCGGAAAAGTAATGTCATGAGAGCTCATCTGCATCAGCTCGTCCCGGGTATAGCCGACGAGGTTGCAGAATTTCTGGTTGGCCTGCCGGAAATGGCCATCCAGCGAGGTATGCGTTATGCCGACTGCGGCCTGCTCCAGCGTGCCGCGGAAGCGGTCGTCGCTTTCCCGCAAATTTTCTTTCTCTATCTGTTTGCGCGCGGTGATATCGTTGAATATGATCACGTAATGGGTAGTTTCATACCGCTCGTTTTTTACGGCGGTCACCGTCAACCATTTCGGGTAAATCTGGCCGTTTTTGCGCTTGTCCCAAACCTCGCCGGTCCACAAATCATCGCGAATCGATTGTTGCAACATCCCGATGCAGGAAATATCGTCGTGCTGCCCCCGGTTCATCACATCCTGTTTCTTTCCCAGCACATCTTCCGGGCTATAGCCGGTGATAGCCGAGAAGGCCCGATTGACCCGGATGATATTCCCATCGGCATCGGTAATCATGATGGCGTCCTGCGTCTCGAAGGCCTCTGCTGCAACGCGCAGTTCTTCCTCTGCCTGCTTGCGTTCGGTGATGTCGCGGCAGAAAGCGAACAATTGCTGCGATTCCGCCATATAAGCAACGGACACCTCGATATCGATCTCATGCCTATCCTTGTGGCGATGGCGCGTTTCGAACCGGTCATAACCTTGCGCAATAACTTTTGCGATATGCGCATGAACCTCTTCCGGCGACTGCTCTATCGCTTCCAATTGGCTGACGTGCATGCCCACCAGCTCATCGACCGTATAGCCTGACATTTTTGCATAAGCCTCATTGGTTTCCTGCAAATTGCCCATCACATCGGTCATCCAGAACCCGTCTATCGCGGCATCAATCACCAGCTTATGCCGCCTTAACGACGCTTCCGCTTGCTTGCGCCTGGTGATGTCGGAGAGAGTGATGCGGACCGCCGGGACGTTGCCATCGCTTATCAGGCGCAGGCAGTCCAGTCTGGCATGGAAGCGTGAGCCGTCATCGCGCCGGAGCATCAGCTCGCAACTCTGTTGGGCGCCGTGTTGCAGTGTGCTCATGAAATGCAGATGCCAGCGGTCGCCGTCCTCGGGGGCGACGAGGCGCGCGAAACGTGAGCGGATCAGATCGTCGCGCTCTTTTCCCAGCAGCGCGGCGCCGGTAAGGTTGATTTCGGAAATCGAGGCTTCGCGGGTGAGGGTGAGATAGCCGATGGGAGCGAAGTCGTAAAGATCGGCGTAGCGGTCGCGGGATTCCGCCATGGCGGCCTGCGCCCGCCGCAACTCATCGTTCTGCATTTCCAGCTCTGTCTCGCGCTCGCTGAGTTTGTGCAGGAGTTCCTCGTTTTCCTGCTGCATCCGCCGGGGCTGCTCACGTTGCGCATGGGCGGCCATGCAATCGTCATCGCTGCCCCCGACGATCGGGATGTTTTTGGATTCGCTTATTACCATCATGCTTCTCCGCTCAATGTGAAACGAAATACTGTCCCCTCACCGGGGACGGATTCCAGCCAGATGCGACCGCCGTAATGTTCGATGATTTTCTTGACAATGGCAAGACCGGCTCATGTCAGGATAAATTTGTTCTCTGAGAAAAATGCAGGGTGGATAAGCGCAGCGCATCCACCCTGCGGCTTGTCCCCGGAGGGGGAACCCGACGGCTGCTGCGGAATTCAGGCTCATAGTTTTTCTATTGCTCCGCTATCAGCAAACCCAGCAACCCCACCGTTGCCACGCCCAGCACAATCAGCCCGATCTGCTGCACGGTGTCGCGCAACTGTGCGCGCTTGTGCAGGCCGGGTATCAGGTCGGCCACCGCGACGTAGATCATGCTCGCCGCCGCCAGCGCCAGCAACGACGGAATCCACGACTGCATGGTCTGCAAAACAAAGTAGCCCAGCACGCCGCCCGCGACGGAGGCAAAACTGGAAATCAGGTTCAGCCGGAAAGCCCTGGCCTTGCTGTAACCGGAATGCAGCAGGATGGCGAAATCGCCGACTTCCTGCGGAATCTCGTGCGCGATGATGGCTATGGAAGTGACGATGCCGAGGCGCACATCGGTGAGAAAGGCCGCCGCGATGATGACGCCGTCCACGAAGTTGTGGAAAGTATCACCCAGCATGATCATCATGCCGCTGCGCCCGTGGTCGTGACCATGCTCCCTGGCGAGCAGTTCATGCGCCTCGCAATGCTCGTGGTGGCAGTGCCGCCACAGCACCAGTTTTTCCAGGACAAAGAACAGCAGGATGCCGAACAGCACCGTGCCGCTCAGGATGGGCACATCAGGCGCAAGCTTGATCGCTTCGGGCAGGATGTCCAGGAACACCGCGCCGAGCAGCGCGCCGATCGCGTAGCTCACCATTGCGCCGAGGTAACGCTGCGCATGTGAACCGAGCGCGAATGCTGCGGCGCACAACACGCTCAACGCGCCGCCGACAAAACTCGCCACAACGATCCACAGCAGAATGCTCATGGGGTGCATTTAGAAAACTTTGGAGAAATGCCGAACAAATCCGCTCGCATTGAGCTTGTCGAAATGCTGCCCATATGAACTAGCCTATTGGCAAAGGCTTCGACAAGCTCAGCCCGAACGGCCTGAATAAATCGGTGCTTCCTTGGAGCGCGGAAATGACGGTTCACCGCGGAACCCTTGCCGCGATGAATGCTTTCAATTGCCCGACATCCGGCGGCAGGGTGTCGAAACGTTGCGGCAGGCTTTCGATGTTTTCGTAACCGGCCGGGCGTTGCGGGTCTTTCCCCAGCGCCTCGCGGATGGTCTCCTCGAATTTGGCGGGCAGCGCGGTTTCCAGGCACACCAGCGGGATGCCCGCCTCGCGCTGTTCCATGCCTACCTTGATGCCGTCGGCGGTATGCGGGTCGATCACCACGCCGTATTGGCCATGCACGCGGCGTATCGTGGCGATGCGGTCGGCGTGGCAGCTTGCGCCGGAGGCCAGGCCGAATTCTTTCACCTTCGCAAAATACGGCAACTGGGCATCTGGAATCTGGCTCAAATCGAAATAGCCATCCTTTTCCAGTTGCTGCCACAAACCCTTGAGAATCTGCGGATCGCGCCCGACCAGGTCATAGGCAAAACGCTCGAAGTTGGAGGCCTTGGTGATGTCCATCGACGGGCTGCTGGTGTGCAGCGTTTCCGGGCGCGGGCGGTACACGCCGGTTCTGAAGAATTCGTCCAGCACGTCGTTCTCGTTGGTGGCGACGATCAGCTTGCGGATCGGCAGGCCCATCTGGCGCGCGATATGCCCGGCGCAGACATTGCCGAAATTGCCGGACGGCACGGCGAAAGAAATCTGCTCATCGTTGCTTTTGGTCAACGCGAAATAGGTCTTGAAATAGTAAACCGCCTGCGCGACGACCCGCGCCCAGTTGATCGAGTTGACCGTGCCGATCCGGTATTTTTCCTTGAACGCCAGATCGTTCGACACGGCTTTGACCATGTCCTGGCAAGCGTCGAACGGCGCGGTGACCGCGATGTTAAAAATATTCGGGTCTTGCAGCGAATACATCTGCGCGGTCTGGAACAGACTCATCTTGCCCAACGGCGACAGCATGAACACGCGGATGCCGCGCTTGCCGCGCATCGCGTATTCTGCCGCAGAGCCTGTATCTCCCGAGGTGCCGCCGAGAATGTTCAGTTCGGCGCGGTCTTTGGCCAGCGCGTATTCGAACAGATTGCCGAGCAACTGCATCGCGACATCCTTGAACGCCAGCGTCGGGCCGTTTGATAAACCGAGAATGTGCAAGCCGGGTTCCAGCGTCCTAACCGGCGCGATGTCCTCGCTGCCGAAAGTCTTGGCAGTGTAAGTTTTGTTGATGATGGCCTTGAGATCATCCGCCGGAATGTCGGTGGTAAAACGGCTGATCACCTCGAACGCCAGCTCGCAGTAATTCATGCCGCGCATCGCTTGAAGTTCGGCTTTGCTCAATCTTGGATAGTGATCTGGAACCGCCAAACCGCCGTCATCGGCGAGGCCTCCGAGCAGGATTTCGGTGAACGACTTGGGCGGCATTCCGCCGCGGGTGCTGGTGTATTTCATTTCATCAAACCCATTATTTCGTTATTCCCGCACAAGCGAAAATCCATTCTTTGTAGGAGCGGCGCCCTCGCCGCGATTTGCGCCCGCATTCGCGCCGGGGGCGGCGCTCCTACATGCCCGGGCATTCCGATGAACTCCGGGTTTAACCCAATACTGTTCACTTAAGAAAATTTCCGTTCGCCCTGAGCTTGTCGAAGGGCTCTGGGTGCGAAGCTGGTGGTTCGACAGGCTCACCACGAACGGTTAAGTGAACAGTATTGGGGTTTAACCCAGCTCTTCCAGCCGCAGCCTGGTCACTTTGCCCGCCACCACCGGCAACGCTTCCACTTTGGCAATCGCCGCGTTGATGCGCTTCTCGCGGGTCTGGTGGGTGAGCAGGATCAGGTCGGTCTGGTCTTCGTCTTCATGGATGCTTAACGCGCAATTTATGCTCGGTAAGCACTACAAAACAGCCCTGCCAGCCGGATAATTGGCCAACCACAGAAGAAATATTATCCAGCAATGCCTGAGCGCTGGGTTCGCGCAAACGCACAAGCAATATTCCGCAGTGTGTTCCCGGCATAAATTTCCGCTTATCCGAAAAATCCAAATCTTGCGTAATCAAAAAACGCGCGTCTGCTTGTGACGCTTGCCAGACAACTTGGTCCGGCTGCCCGGTGAGGCCTTCATCATTAACTGTATCGGTCCCATGTCCATACGCTAACAGGATAGGCTTAAGCCGCGCAGGCAGATTTTCATCAAGCTTGATTTTCATGCTAATACGGGTGCGGCAGGCAGCGGCAAATCTTCCTCGGCAGACATCGCGGCAAAAGCAAGAACAGCCTTGACTGATTCGCGGTTAAGCGAGGGGAAGTCGGCAAGGATTTCTTCCACCGACATACCATCGGCCAAACTGGCTAATACCGTGCGGAGGGTAACACGCGTACCCGCAATCACGGGTTCTCCACCGCATATTTCAGAATTGCTGGTGATATATGGACGATAATCAAAAGTCATTTTGCACCTCCTCGAAATTGGCTATGGTGTATTTCATTCGGTGGAAAGCGCTACGCTTTGACCGCAAGCTCGAAACTTCGCTACGCTCGTTTTCCGCCCTGTTTGTTTATCAACCCAGCTCTTCCAGCCGCAGCCTGGTCACTTTGCCCGCCACCACCGGCAACGCTTCCACTTTGGCAATCGCCGCGTTGATGCGCTTCTCGCGGGTCTGGTGGGTGAGCAGGATCAGGTCGGTCTGGTCTTCGTCTTCTCCCGGTTCTTTCTGGATCACCGCGTCGATGGAAATCTGTTCGTCGGCGAGGATGCGCGTGATGTCGGCCAGCACGCCGGGCTTGTCCTGCACGCGCAGGCGCAGGTAATAGCTGGTGGTGACTTCATCCATCGGCAATATCGGCAAGTCGGACAACTGGTCCGGCTGGAACGCCAGATGCGGCACGCGGTGTTCCGGGTCGGCGGTGTGCATGCGCGTCACATCGACCAGGTCGGCGATCACCGCGCTGGCGGTGGGTTCCGCGCCCGCGCCCTTGCCGTAATACAGCGTCGAGCCGACCGCGTCGCCCTGCACCAGCACCGCGTTCATCGCGCCCTCCACATTCGCGATCAAACGCTTTGATGGAATTAAAGTCGGGTGTACACGCAACTCCACCCCTTCTGCGGTGCGCTTGGTGATGCCCAGCAATTTGATGCGATAGCCGAGTTGCTCGGCGTAGCGTATGTCGGTGGCATCCAGTTTTGAAATCCCCTCAATGTACGCCTTGTCGAACTGCATCGGGATGCCGAATGCGAGTGCTGACAGGATCGTGATCTTGTGCGCCGCATCCACGCCTTCGATGTCGAAGGTTGGGTCGGCTTCTGCGTAGCCCAAGCGTTGCGCCTCTTTCAGCACTGCATCGAAACTCAGCCCCTTGTCGCGCATCTCGGACAAAATGAAATTCGTCGTGCCGTTGATGATGCCCGCGATCCACTGGATGCGGTTCGCGCTCAGGCCTTCGCGCAGCGCCTTGATGATCGGGATGCCGCCCGCGACCGCCGCCTCGAACGCGACCATCACGCCCTTGTCCTGCGCGGCCTTGAAGATTTCGTTGCCGTGCGTCGCGAGCAAGGCCTTGTTCGCGGTGACCACATGCTTGCCGTTGGCAATCGCTTTCAGCACCAGCTCTTTCGCCACGCCGTAGCCGCCGATCAGTTCGATGACGATATCCACTTCCGGGTCGGCAACAACAGAGAAGGCATCATCCGTCAGGCGCACTTCCTCTGTCCTCTGTCCTCTGTCTTCTGTCATCTGACGCGCCAGATCCAGATTCTTGTCCGCCACCACGGTGATGCGGATCGGTCGCCCGGCGCGGCGCGCAATCTCTTCCGCGTTGCGCCGCAACACGGTGAATGTGCCGCCGCCGACCGTGCCGATGCCGAGGAGCCCTACGTTGATTGGTTTCATTTAATTTCCTTTTGAGCTTGTAGCTGGTAGCCTGTAGCTGGTAGCAAAATCGCTTCTGCTACAAGCCACAAGCTACAGGCTACCAGCTTTTTTACGGTAGCTTTCCAAAAACCGCGCGATGCGCCCGATCGCATCGGTCAGGTCATCGGCATTCGGCAGGAACACTATGCGAATGTGGTCGGGGTGTATCCAGTTGAAACCGCTGCCCTGCACCACCAGCACCTTCTCGGTTTCCAGCAGTTCGAGGATGAATTTCTGGTCGTCCGCAACCGGATAAATTTTCGGATCGAAGCGCGGGAACAGGTACAGCGCGGCCTTGGGCTTGACGCAGGTCACGCCGGGAATCGCCGTCAGCAGTTTGTAAGCCAGGTCGCGCTGCTTGCACAGCCGCCCGCCGGGGGCGACCAGGTCATTGATGCTCTGGTAACCGCCGAGCGCGGTCTGGATCGCGAACTGTCCGGGCACGTTTGAGCACAGCCGCATCGAGGCCAGAATGGTCAGCCCGTTGATGTAATCCTGCGCGTGTTTCTTCTCGCCCGACACCACCATCCAGCCGGCGCGGTAGCCGCAGGCTCGGTAGTTTTTCGACAGGCCGTTCATCGTGACAAACAGCACATCGTCGGCCAGCGAGGCAATCGAGGTGTGCGTCGCGCCGTCGTACAGCATCTTGTCGTAAATCTCGTCGGCGAAGACGATCAGCTCGTGTTCGCGCGCGATCCGGATGATCTCCTTCAGGATGTCGTCGGAATACAGCGCGCCGGTCGGATTATTCGGGTTGATGACGACGATGGCACGCGTGTCAGGCGTGATCTTGCCGCGTATGTCGGCAATATCCGGCATCCACCCGTTCTGCTCGTCGCACAAGTAATGGCGCGGTGTGCCGCCCGCCAGCGTGACCGCCGCCGTCCACAGCGGGTAATCCGGCGCGGGCACCAGCACCTCGTCGCCGGTGTTGAGCAGCCCCTGCATCGCCATCACGATCAGCTCCGACGCGCCGTTGCCGATGTAAATATCTTCCAGCCCGACACCGGCAATTTTCTTGGCCTGGCAGTAGTGCATGATGGCCTTGCGCGCCGCGAACATGCCCTTGGAATCGGAATAGCCGGACGAATTCGGCATATTCAGGATCACGTCCTGCTGGATTTCCTCCGGCGCCTCAAAGCCGAACGGCGCGAGATTGCCGATGTTCAGCTTGATGATGCGCTGGCCTTCCTCTTCCATCTGCTTGGCGCGTTCCATCACCGGCCCGCGGATGTCGTAGCACACGTTGGAAAGCTTGGTCGATTTCAATATAGGTTTCACGGTTCACCTACTGTGGGCACAATCAATCGCGCCCCTGCATGATAATATTCTGCATGAAGCAGCAAAAGGCGCAATTTTACCCGCGCCGCCCCTGCACAGCAAATGCCATACAGCAAATAGAGGGCGCATTCTTGAAACTACAGCTAGCCGATCACGGCGACACAAAACTGTTCACCGCCTACGGTGCGGATCATGTCATGGTCAACGGAGAACGCCATGGCCGCAGCATCGTGGTGCTGGCGGAAGAAGTCCGCGACGATTGGAATGCCGCCGGTTTCGATGCGCTGGACGAAACGCATTTCGCCTGGTTCCTCGCATTGAAACCCGACGTACTGCTGCTCGGCACCGGCGCCCGGCAACGCTTCCCGCATCCGCGCCTGTACCGCGCGCTGACCGATGCGGGCATCGGCATGGAGTGCATGAACACCCCGGCGGCGTGCCGCACCTATAACATACTGGTAGCGGAAGGTCGCAAGGTTGTTGCCGCGATCTTGTTTTAAGGGAGTTGGAAATTACTAAAGTACCACTTATAATGCTTTCATCTTGCAAAGATGGAGGCGCTGCTTATGAAGACAACGACCTTGGAACGGAATGGGGTGTCCACGGAAATGGTGAGTTTGATTTCGCGTTTGGTTGACAA
>JACREB010000005.1 GCA_016218475.1 Nitrosomonadales bacterium
GCCCCAGCAATACGAGTACCGGTTGTAGCTCTGCAAATTGAACGGATCCTGGATGTTCGGATCGGCAGACAGGAACTTCCCCGTCACCGGATCATACAACCGCCCGTTCATATGGATCAGCCCCACATCATCCAGCATCTCATGCCCGGTATAACCGTGATACATGTCCGGGTTGTTCAAGAGGCCGTTCGGGTCGGCTGTGCCGCTCGGGTAGCGGCGCTTGCCCCAAGGGTCGTAGGACAGGCGCTGGGCCACTGTTCCCGTCCCGTCGGTGATCGCTGCGATGGAACCCAAGTTGTCCTTGCTGTAATACTCCAGGCTGGTGCCGGCAACCGTTACCCCGTCGATCTGGGTGACCGTGATGTACTTGCCGAACATCATCCCGCCCGCGTACAGGTAGTGCTCGTATTCGATTGCCCCGGTCAGGGCGCCGTTGGCGGCGATGTATTTTTTCTCGAAATGGGGGCCGGTGTCGTATCTCGGGCTCAGGGTGATGACGATGCTCTGGTCGGCCTGGAGCTCCTTGGTGCGCTCGTGTTCGGGGTTGTACCAGAACTGGGCGGTCTTGGTGTCTCCGGGGGCGCCGCCCGGGGTCTGGCTGACGATCTGGCCGGGCATGTTGAAGCTGGTCCAGGCGGTGGTGCGCCCCGCTCCGGCGGTCATGTTGCCGTTGGCGTCGTAGGTGTAGGCGGGGTTGACCGTGCCGTTGATGGTTCCCGTGATGCTGGCCACCGCGTGCGGGCGGATGCTGTTTTGTCCGCTGGCGAGTTTCCATCCGCCTTCGCGGGCATCGGATTGGGTGGATTGTTAAAGAGCGATGTTGCTGTAAAACATTTGGCGCAATGCGCTTTGCTTATTGTCGCCCTACGTCATTGCGCGTTACGCGGGTTGGACTATTGCAAAACCTCAGAAAAACCTCAGGGGCGGAGCCCCATTCTTTTTCCTACTCGTTTGATGTCGTTTGGCGATTTCAATTGGGTTACGCCCCCATGTTGTTCAAATCGAGCCTGACCATTGATTGAGTCTGCTTTATTGGTTTGATCATGGCTGCCTCGACTTAAATTTGTCTCTGTATTTTTGATCATGCTCACCGATAAGCCGTCGAGCTTTCTTCTGAAAAATATACCCATATGCGTCAAGTATTCCTATTATCAGCAGAGTAAAACCAATATATAACGCCCATCCCTCCATCCATGCCTCAAACACTGGAAATGCGATATCGCAAATGACGATGACAACCCCAATTAATGAAATGACATTACACCTAATACGCCATATTAAATATTCATCCATGAACTCACTCTTTTCTACAAGACAAAGGGGAAGAAGCACATAAATCTATCCCTGCCGAAACACCAAGTCCAACACCTGGACCTCCTCTAGCGGCGGCAACGCTCGGGCTATCCACTCCTACGGTTGCTTGCCCACTTGCACCCGTTAACCCCACCGCAACATCAGCCCCGATACCAGCCGAAATGCCTCCACTACTAGAGGTTCCACCAGAGTTTACACCTACGCTAAGACCTGTACCTGCCCCAGCATAAAATCCGAATCCAATACGCATACACGCTTGTATCATCAAACATTTTTCACCATCCGTCCCCACAACTCCACCAACAGATAAACTCCCGCCCGCAGGGCCAACCATAACCCCCGCCTGAACTGAGGCTTGCCCTGTGGCGGTAACAGTCGAAGCCTTGCTCTTCGAAGATTTTTCCCCGAGATCATCATTAAACAACCTCGAGAATGCACCCGTAACCGCGCCATTCGCAAATTTCCCCCCTCCAAGAGCTGACGATGCCCCACCTACAGCAGCAGCGGCAATGGTGCGAGAGAAAGATGGCCCCAGCGTGCCACGATCAATGTTATTGATCGCAGGAGCAAACGCCTGTGTCATACCGCCAGCAAGGAATCCGCTCTTGAAGTCTCCACCTTGCAAGACACTCGATACTCCACCTGCCATTCCGTGAGCCAATATTTTTTCAATACCCCATTCAGGAATAGCCGTATGTATTCCAGTAAACATTCCAGCAGTTAATCCACCCGTAAATGCCCCTTGTATATTTCCCGTGCTGATGGCTCCGCTGATCGCCCCTGCCGTTATCGCGCCAACTGTCATGGCACTGAGCCCCGTTGCTCCTGCGACCGAACCTGCAAATGCGGATGAAGCAATATACTGCGGCGCATATACCGCCACCGCAACCGCAACCGCCGCCCTGAAGAACCCCTTCAAACTGAAATACCCGCTCGGATCAGTACACACCATCGGGTTGCCCCAGCAATACGAGTACCGGTTGTAGCTCTGCAAATTGAACGGATCCTGGATGTTCGGATCGGCA
>JACREB010000021.1 GCA_016218475.1 Nitrosomonadales bacterium
GAAGTGGGTCAAGCAGGGATGGGCGGCTTGCCGTTGCCGCCCAACTCGCAAAAAGCGGAGTTTACATGTAGTAAATGAGCATTTTGAGCCTGATTTTAACGCCGCAATGCGCCCTTCAGCGCTTTGTGACACAGTAAGATTATGTTCGGCATTGGCATCAAACGCCGCATTGGCACTGCTTGCGGGATTTTCTTGGGCAATTCGTGGTGATGTGAGGTTTTCAGAATGAACCGCAGCTTCTCCTCACTCAGCAATAAACAATTCGACCTGCTGGTCTGCGGCGGTGGCATCTATGGCGCGTGGACGGCTTACGACGCGGCGTTGCGCGGTCTGAGCGTCGCGCTTGTGGAGCAGGGCGACTGGGCGGGTGCGACCTCCTCCGCGTCCACCAAATTGATTCACGGCGGCCTACGCTATCTGGAGTCGCTCGATCTCAAGCTGGTCAAGAAATCGCTGGCGGAGCGGCAGATGCTGTTGTCGGTTGCGCCGCACCGCGTCTGGCCGTTGCGCTTCGGTGTGCCGGTCTATGCGGACAGCCGCGTCGGCACGCTTCAGTTGAAGGCGGGTTTATCCATGTACGATTTCCTCGCGGATAATCCGGGCACGGACATGGTGCACCACCACTTCGATGTTCAAGCCTTTGCCGGGCGTTTTCCGTTTCTTGGCAGCGACGGACTGAAAGGCGGCTTTACTTATGCCGATGCGCAGACCGACGATGCGCGGCTGGTGCTGGAACTGGTCTCCGGCGCGCTGGCTGCCGGGGCGGTGTGCGTGAATTATTGCAAGCTGACTGATGTTATTGAGGCCGATGGGCAGGCTTGTGGCGCTGTGGTGCGGGATGTGTCCTATTCACCCTTCGACAGGCTCAGGGCGAACGGAACTTTTGAAGTGCGCGCGAAACAAATCGTGAATACCACCGGCCAATGGATCGCAGCATCGGAGCAGGGGCGCAGTTGGTGCCAGTTGGACAAGGGTGTGCATCTGGTGATGCCCGCGCTGCCGACCGACGAGGCGCTGCTGTTGACCGCCAAGTCCGATGGCCGGGTATTTTTCATGATCCCCTGGTATGGCATGACGCTGCTCGGCACCACCGATGCGGATTACAGCGGCGACCTCGATCATGTCGTGGTCAATCCCGAAGAGGTCGCCTATCTGCTGGCCGAAGCCAATCACTACCTCAAGACCGCGTGGATGGAACAGGATGTGGTCGGCAGCTATGCCGGTTTGCGCGTGATGAAGCATAGCGACAAGGCCTTGCCGTCGTCCGCCAGCCGCGACTGGGAATTGAAAACCGCCGACAACGGGGCGCATTATTCCATCGGCGGCAAGATCACCTCGGCGCGCGAAGATGCGGCACACATTGTTGACACGGTGTGCGCGCAACTGGGTGTCGATGCAGCCTGCGCAACCGGATACCGCACCTTTCCGTGGGCGCCGGAGGCCGACTATACCCGGTGGTTTGTCGCCGCAAGCACCCGGGCGATGCAGCTCGGCATCGATCAGGAGAGCGCGAAGTGGCTGATACGCAGGCACGGCAAGCGGGTGAGCGAGGTGTTCCGCATCATTGAAGGCGACCCCTGCTCCGCCGAACGTATCATGCCTGCGCTGCCGTTCATCTATGCGGACTTGCTGCTCTGCGCCAACGGTGAAATGGCCGTTCATCTGGACGACTTGCTGCGCCGCCGCATGCCGCTGCTGATTCTGGCACAGATGGATGAAAACGATTTGCGGCGTATTGCCAAAATTGTTGCCACCGCGATGAGTTGGGATGAAGCAACGCTCAACCGAGAGGTAGGTCGGGCTTTGCCCGACACGTCGGATTGAAACCCGACCTATGCCGAAATAATCAGACATGATCTTCGCCATCTCGCTCGACCTCGGCACCACGTCGGTCAAGGCTGGCTTGCTCGATCACGAAGGCGTGCTCGGACACATCGTCGCAAAACCTGCCCCGAATATCTCCGTTAGCGGCGGGCGCTACGAAAGCGACGCATTGGCCTATGCGGCAACTGCCGAGCAGGTGCTTGGTGAATGCATCACACATACAGATGATTGCAAGACTCTCGGCGTGTGCAGCCAGCGCTCATCTTTCCTGCTCTGGGATCGTGCCACCGGCCAGCCGCTCACCCCGCTGATTTCATGGCAGGACAATCGCGGCGCGGCGAGCTGCGATGCGTTGCGCGCGCAGGAGCCTTCGATCCGCGATCTCACCGGCCTGCCGCTGATGCCGTATTATTTCGCACCGAAGCTGCGCGTTATGTTGCTGGAAAATCCCGGGTGGCAGGCAAGACTGGAGTGCGGCGAACTGCTGGCGGGTACGCTGGATACGTTCCTAATCTGGCGCTGGACTGGCGGCAAACATTTCGTGACCGATGCGTCGATGGCCGCGCGCACCCTGCTGATGGACATCCGCCAGCAGCGATGGTCGCCGCGACTGTGCGAGCTGTTCGGCATCCCGATAAACATACTGCCGGAAATCAAGCCCTCCGCAGGGCTGAATATAAGGCTGAGTAATGGCCTGATTCTGCAGGCCAGTGTCGGCGATCAGTCCGCCGCGCTGATCTCCAGCGTCAGCGAAGACCGCGCGGAAACCTTGGTCAATCTTGGCACGGGCTGTTTTGTCGTGCGCTATCTACAGGATGGAAAATCTGCATTGTTGGGTATTCCAGAATACACGACAGTGTTGCCACAATTGGAAAACCACCCCCATCCCAACCCTTCTCCCTCCGGGGGAGGGATTGAGGGAGGGGGTGAAAGTGAGGGAAATAAGCTGCCGACAATTATGGAAACACCAATAGATGGTTACCTGCGTACGCTGGTGTATCAGGACAGCACACTGCGCACCCATTTCGCCATCGAGGGCACGCTCAACTCCATCGCTGCCGCACTCGCCCCTTATCCGGTGGGTGAATGCATGCTTGAAGACCTCGCGGCAAATGACATTTTTTGCCTCGCCGAACCCAGCGGCCTCGGCGCACCCTACTTCCGAAATGATATCGGCATCCGCTTTTCCCGTCCGGTCGAGCACATGTCACAACGCCAAATCGCCGCCCTGTTGCTGGAAGCTGTCATTTTCCGCGTGACACGGATATTGGAAGATTTTCACCGCGCATCCGCCCTTGAGCGTGTTTACCTTTCGGGCGGGTTATCCGGGCTGGGCTGTTTGCAACAGGGCATCGCACGGTGCGTGCCGTTTGATGTTTACCGCCTGTCGCAGGCCGAAGCCAGCCTGCAAGGCGCTGCGCTGCTCGCGGCAGGAATGGCTCCGGCATTCCGCAGGGAGGTTGAAAAAATATCGACAGTGTGCAGCACCCATGCGCCGCCGGAAAAATACCTGCTCTGGAAAAACTGGCTCGACGTTTTGCTGGAGCAACATTAAGAGAAAAACATGACGGTAAAACCTCCTTTATCCGCCAGTGCCCTGCGCCGGAAAACACGCCTCGACTCTCTTGCGCCCATCGAATTCCCCGCCGATCTGCCGGTGGTAGACAAGCGCGAGGATCTGGCGCGCGCCATCGGCGAAAACCAAGTGGTCATCGTTTGCGGCGAGACCGGCTCGGGCAAGACCACGCAGTTGCCGAAGATATGTTTGCTGCTGGGGCGCGGCATCCATGGCTGCATCGGTCATACCCAGCCGCGCCGCGTGGCGGCACGCTCGGTGGCATCGCGCATCGCGTTCGAACTGAAAACCGAGCTGGGCGGCGTGGTCGGCTACAAGGTGCGTTTCCACGACAAGGTGTCGCCCGACACCAGTATAAAATTAATGACCGACGGCATTCTGCTGGCGGAAATCCACAGCGATCCGCTGCTGAAAAATTACGATACGCTGATCATCGACGAGGCGCACGAGCGCTCGCTCAACATCGACTTCCTGCTCGGCTATCTCAAACAGTTATTGCCGCGCCGCCCCGATCTCAAGCTGATCATCACCTCGGCCACGCTGGATGCGGAGCGCTTTGCCGCGCATTTCGGAGCAGTAAAGATCGAAGTTTCGGGGCGCAGTTACCCGATCGAGACGCGCTATCGCCCGCTGCAAATCAGCGACGAAGGTGAGGCGCAGGATGTGCCGCAGGCGGTGAGTTCCGCGCTGGGCGAGCTGGCTGCTGGCGGATTAAAAGGCGACGTGCTGGTGTTCCTGCCGGGCGAGCGCGAGATTCGCGATACGGCGGAAGCGTTGCGCAAGCACCACCCAAAAGGCATCGAGGTGTTGCCGCTGTTCGCACGCCTGTCGGCGGCGGAGCAGGATCGGGTGTTCAAGACCGGAGGACAACGTCGTGTCGTGCTGGCAACCAATGTCGCGGAAACTTCGCTGACCGTGCCAAACATCGGCTATGTGATCGACTGCGGCCTGGCGCGGATGAACCGCTACAGCATCCGCCAGAAGGTCGAGCAGTTGCACATCGAAAAAACTTCGCGCGCCGCCGCCAGCCAGCGCGCCGGGCGTTGCGGGCGCGTGATGAGCGGCGTGTGCATCCGCCTGTACGACAAGGCGGATTTTTTGCAGCGCGCCGAATTCACCGATCCGGAAATTTTCCGGGTGTCGCTGGCGACCGTGATTCTGCGCATGAGTGCGCTGGAACTGGGCGACATTGCCGAGTTTCCGTTCATCGAGCCGCCCAGCCCGCGCATGATCGCCGACGGATACCAACTATTGATGGAATTAGGGGCAATCCAGGATTTACCCTCACTTGCAGTGCGCGTTCCGGCTGGTACGCCGGAACCGCTCGATGTGCGCAGAGCATGCTCTGCGAATTCCCCATCTCGCCCCCCGCCCCTCTCCCCTCAAGGGGGAGGGTTAGGGGGCAAGATGCTTACCCCGCTCGGCCATGAGCTGGCCAAGTTGCCGCTCGACCCCAAGATCGCACGCCTGTTGCTGGCCGGAAGGCAGTATCAGTGCCTGACCGAAATCCTGATTATCGCCAGCGCACTGTCGGTGCAAGACCCGCGCGAACGTCCGCTGGATCGGCAAGAAGCGGCGGATGCAGCACATAAGCATTTTGCCGACGAGCGTTCCGATTTTCTGGCGCACTTGAAAATATGGGCATGGTTCGAGCAGGCGGTAACACAAAAAAAATCCAACCGCCTGCTGGCGGAAGAATGCCGCAAGAATTTCCTGTCGCCGCTGCGCCTGCGCGAGTGGCGCGAGCTGCACCAGCAGTTGCACGCGCAGGTTGCGGAGATGGGGATGCGCGGCAACGAACAACCCGCGACCTACGAGCAGATACATAAGGCACTGCTGTGCGGGCTGCTCGGCAACATCGGTATGAAGAGCGTGGAAGGCAACGAATATCTCGGCGCACGCGGCATCAAATTTTTCATCGCGCCGAATTCGGTGCTGGCGAAAAAAGGCAGCAAGTGGGTGATGGCGGGCGAGCTGGTCGAGACCCACCGCCTGTATGCGCGCTGCGTGGCGCGCATCGAGCCGGAGTGGCTGGAAGAGGTCGGCGCGCATCTGATCAAGCGGCATTATTACGACCCGCACTGGGAGAAGAAGGCCGCGCAAGTCAGCGCCTTCGAGCGCAGCACGCTCTACGGGCTTGTCCTCAACCCGAAAAAACGTGTGCACTACGGGCCGATGAACCCTGCCGAATCGCGCGAGGTATTCATCCGCCAGGCGCTGGTCGGCGGCGAATTCTACACCCAGGCTGCGTTCTTCGCGCACAACCGGAAACTGATCGCCGACATTGAGGCGCTGGAACACAAGGCGCGCCGTCCCGACGTGCTGGTGGACGACAAGCTGATCTTCGCCTTCTACGACAGCCGCATTCCGGCGGACATATACAACGGCGCTGCGTTCGAACACTGGCGCAAGGATGTGGAACGCGCCGACGCAAAACTGCTCTACCTGAAGAAGGACGACCTGATGCGCCACGAGGCGGCGGGGATCACCACCGACCAGTTCCCGCCGCAGTTGCAGATCGACAATGTCAGCTTCGCGTTGGGCTACAACTTCTCGCCCGGCAAGAACGATGACGGCATCACGCTCACCGTGCCGCTCGCGCTCATCAACCAGGCGAGCGCGGCACGCGGCGAATGGCTGGTGCCGGGCATTCTGGCGGAGAAAGTGGTGCAACTGCTCAAAACGTTGCCGCAACGCTTGCGCCGTCATCTGGTTCCGGTGCCGGAATTCGCGGCGGCATTCTGCCGTGATGTTGCCCCCTCCAACGTACCGTTAGCGCAAGCTCTGACACGCTATATCCGCGAACAGAAACAGATCGACGTGCCGCCCGACGCATTCCGTCTGGAGCAGTTGCCGCAACACCTGCTGATGAATTTCCGCATCGTGGATGAGCATGGGCGGCAACTCGGCATGTCGCGCAATTTTGCGCAGTTGCACGGCGAGTGGGCTACCCCCTCCTCCCCCTCCCTAGCCCTCCCCCGGGGGGAGAGGGGACTGTTTGGTGGAACATTTGGTATAAGCCCCCCCGGGGGAGGGGTTGGGGAGGGGGAGCGTTACACCTCGTGGAGCTTCGGCGCCTTTACCGAGACAAGCGTAGAGAAACGCGCCGGGCAAGCAGTCACCGTATTCAACGCGTTGGTGGATGACGGCGACGCGGTGCTGCTGCGCGCCTTCGACACGCGCGATGCCGCGCGAGCAGCGCATCGTGGCGGGTTGCGCCGCCTGTTCATGCTGCTGCTGAAAGAACAGGTGAAATACCTGGAGAAAAACCTGCCGGATGCACAGCGGCTGGGAATGCTGTTTATGGCGCCCCATTCCCCGTTCAGCGGCACGCAGCAGGAGTTGCAGCAACAGATTCTCGCGACGACCTTCGAGCGCTGCTGCCTGAACGACCCGTTGCCTATCAACGGGGCTGAATTCACCGCGCGCGGCAAGGAGGCGAAGAACCGCCTGCTACTGATCGCGCAGGAAATCGCGCGACTGGCCGGCAATATTCTCGGCGAATATCAGGCGTTGCAGAAGAATCTGCCCCAGATCAAGGCGCATCCCCGAGCGGCGCAGGATGTGCGCACGCAACTGGAATGGCTGCTGCACAAACGCTTCATCGCCGAGACACCCTACGAGCGTTTGCAGCATGTACCACGCTATCTCAAGGCGATCGGCCTGCGCATTGAAAAACTGCGCAGCAACCCGGCGCGCGACGCGCAGCGCATGGCGCAGATGCAGCCGCTGTTGCAGGCGTGGCAAAAGCTGCGCCATGCGCGACAGGGTAGACCCGGCCCACGCTTGGAAGAATTCGCCTGGCTGTTGCAGGAACTGCGCGTGTCGCTGTTTGCACAGGAACTGAAGACACCTGTGATCGTGTCGGTGAAGCGGTTGCAGAAGATGCTGGAGCTGATGTAAAAAAGGCGGGGTTTGAGGGGTACCCTTTCTTAACCTAGCAGATCGTTCCGCTAAAACCATTTACAAATAAACCGTTCGGCCTGACCCTTCGGCTACGCTCAGGACTAAAGGCCTTGTCGAAGGCCAGTATCGGCGGGCATCCAGCGGTTCGACAAGCTCTGATGGAACAACTAAGTATTGACTAAGCACGATAACCCCGTGCCAAGTCACTACTTAACCGCGAACAGTAACGGTTTTACTGGAACGCACTGCTAATGTAGTGTCGCACTGCATAACCCAAAGGCCAAAAGAAATACTGTTTTTTTCATGCTCATGATTGATCTCCGATGATTATGTGATTTAAATTCAATATATCGCTTTACCAGCCATTCCCGTGAAGTTTACCAGCCTGGCCCGCCGCGTTTATTCAAGCCATGCGCGTTGCCGGATTCAGGCATAAATTATCTTCACGTTTTCCGGTTTCAACAAGTCGCGCAAGTCGCGCAGCAAATCGTCGTGCAGCGTCACCTGCCAAGCCTCGTCGAGGCGTAATTGGCAAGCGGCATTGTCGTTGCGGTAATGGATATGCACCGGGCATTTGCCATCGCGGTACGGCGTAAATAGTTTTTTGAGTTGTGAAATGCTGGCTTTGCCGTTGCAGCGCAGCGCCAGTTGTTGCGCAAAATTGGAGCGTGCCGATGCAAAGTCGAACAGTTCTTCGCCGTTTACGCGCACGCTGTCGGAATACAAATCCATGCTGGCTTTGCCGCGCACCACCAGCAGCTCATCCTCGCGTATCCACAGGCGATTGGCCTCGTAGATTTCGTTGAACACCGTCAGTTCCGCCTGCGCGCTGCCGTCGTCCAGCGTAATGACCGCCATGCGCCCGCGCCGCGTTTGCTGGATGCGCAGCCCGGCCACGATGCCCGCCAGCACGACCGGTACGCCGCGCCGCAATTTATCCTCCGACCTGTGCCCGCGCTCTTCAGTTCGCCCGGCAAATTGCGGGGTAAGGTCGCCCAATTTCACCTTGATGAAATTGGCCAGTTCCGCTTCGTATTCCTGATACGGATGACCGCCCAGATAAAATCCCAGGCTGCTTTTCTCGTGCGCCAGTTGTTCGCGCAACCGCCAGCGCGGCACATCGGCGTATTGCACCGTCAGCACGGCATCCGCCTCGTCGTTGCCGAACAGGCTGTTCTGGTTGGCAAACCGCGCCTGTTGGTCGGCGCTTGCCAGCGCGGCATCCAGCGTCGCCATCAGGCAGGCGCGATGAGCGTTGATGCCATCGAATGCGCCGGCGCGGATCAGCGCCTCGATGGTGCGCCGGTTGACGACGCGCTTATCCACGCGGCGGCAGAAATCGAACAGGTCTTTGAACGCGCCTTGTTCACGCGCCTTGACGATGCTGCCAATGGCCGCTTCCCCGGTGCCTTTGATGGCGCCCAGACCGTAAGCGATGGTTTTTTTGCCCGCCTCCGACACGTTACTGATAGAACTACTAGCCATTCGACTAGGCGAGTCGACAACACTCGCCAAGTCGCTGGTTATGGCCAGCCCTCTATCCAACTTTCCCCCAGAGGGGGAAAGAGCAATCGCCTCCTCTCCCTCCGGGAGAGGATTGAGGTGAGGGTTTCTGCCAGCCGATTGCGGGAGGAGGCGGTGGGACGGCACTCCCGCCCCGGATGCTTCGCAACGCCGTGTCATGCCGTCAACCGGGGAAAACACATAGCCCGAACTGTTCACGTCCGGCGGCAATATGCGCAATCCCTGCTGCAGGGTGTCGATATAGAAGATGCGCACCTTGTCGGTATTGTCCATATCGCCAGACAGGGTCGCCGCCATGAAAGCGGCCGGATGATGCGCCTTGAGATAGGCGGTCTGATAGGCCACCAGCGCATAGGCGGCGGCATGCGATTTGTTGAAACCATAACCGGCAAATTTCTCCATCAGGTCGAACAGGTTGCCCGCCTGTTCTTTCGAGGTGCCGTTCTCGAATGCGCCGTTGACGAAAATCTCGCGCTGTTCTGCCATTTCTTCGGCCTTCTTCTTGCCCATCGCGCGGCGCAGCAGGTCGGCGCCGCCGAGGCTATAGCCGCCGACGATCTGCGCCATCTGCATCACCTGCTCCTGGTAGACCATGATGCCGTATGTCTCGCGCAGCACCGATTCGACGGCAGGGTGCGGGTAGTCGAATTTTTCTTTATCGTTCTTGCGCCGCGCAAAGATCGGGATCTGATCCATCGGGCCGGGGCGGTACAGCGCCACCAGCGCGATGATGTCCTCGAAACAATCCGGCTTGGCCTGTTTCAGCGTATCCTTCATGCCGCGCGATTCCAGTTGGAATATTGCGGTGGTGTTGGCTTTTGTGAGCAGGTCGTAGGTCGGCCTGTCGTCGAGGGGCAGGGTCTCGATGGAGAAGGGAGAAGGGTTCGCACCTTCGGTGCTCAAGGGGGATGGGTGTGAAACCTCCGCGCCGCCTTCTCCCTTCTCCCTTTTCCCTTCCCCCTTCTCACCCTCAAGCCTGTTTATATGACGCACTGCCCAATCAATAATCGTCAGGGTGCGCAGGCCGAGAAAGTCGAACTTCACCAGTCCGATGGCTTCGACATCGTCCTTGTCGAACTGGCTGACCACGCTGGTATTGCTGTCGGCACAATACAGCGGGCAGAAATCGGTGAGCTGTCCGGGCGCGATCAATACGCCGCCGGCGTGCATCCCGACATTGCGTGTCAGATCCTCAAGGCGTTCGGCCAGTTCCAGCAGTTCCGGCACACCCTCTTCGCGTTCGGCGATGGCGTTGATCTCCGGTTCCATCTCACGCGCCTTCTGCAGCGATACCGGCTTGACGCCCTCGACCGGAATCGCCTTGGACAGGCTGTCGCACAGCCCGTACGGAAAATCCATCACCCGCCCGACGTCGCGGATCACCGCCTTGGACGCCATCGTGCCGAAAGTGGCGATCTGCGATACGCACTGCGCGCCGTATTTGTTTTTCACGTATTCGATGACGCGCTCGCGCCCGTCCTGGCAGAAATCCACGTCGAAGTCGGGCATTGATACCCGCTCCGGATTGAGGAAGCGCTCGAACAGCAGGCCGTAGCGCAGCGGGTCGAGATCGGTGATGCCCAAGCTGTATGCCACCAGCGATCCCGCGCCGGAGCCGCGCCCCGGGCCGACCGGCACGCCGTTTTCTTTAGCCCAGCGAATGAAGTCCGCAACGATCAGGAAGTAACCGGGGAAGCCCATCTTGATGATGGTGTCGGCCTCAAAGGCAAGACGCTGCTGGTACTCCGGCAGCTTCGCGGCGCGTTCCGCTTCGTCCGGGTAAAGCAGCGCCATGCGTTGCCGCAAACCGAGCGCCGCCTGCTCGCGCAGGTAATCGTCCAGCCCCTGCCCGTCCGGGGTGGGAAAATCCGGCAGGCGCGGCTTGCCCAGCACCAGGGAAAGATTGCAGCGGCGCGCGACTTCCACGCTGTTCTGCAACGCCTCCGGCAAGTCGGCGAACAACTCCGCCATCTCCTGTTGCGTCTTGAAATATTGCTGCGCGGTGAAATTTCTGGCGCGGCGCTTGTCGTTGAGCACATAGCCTTCGGAGATGCACACGCGCGCTTCGTGCGCTTTGAAATCCCCGGCGGCGAGAAACTGCACCGGATGTGTCGCAACCGCCGGCAAGCCGAGCTTGGCGGCAAGCTGCACGGCGGCCTGGATGCAAAGCTCCTCGTCGGCGAATCCGGCGCGTTGCACTTCGAGGTAATAGCGGTTGTTGAACAGCCCAGCCCATTCCTGCGCGAACTGCTTGGCCTGCTTCGCGTTGCCGGACAGCAGCGCGCTGCCGACATCGCCGAGATGCGCACCGGACAACGCGATCAGCCCGGACGTACTCTCGTGAAACCATTCGCGGCGCAGCTCGGCGCGGCCGCGATGCTGGTTCTCCAGGTAGGCGCGCGACAGCAGGCGGCACAGCAACAGATAGCCCTCGCGCGACTGGCACAGCAGCAACAGGCGATATGGCCGGTCGCGGTCGGCGTCGTTGCTGATGAACACGTCGCAGCCGACGATAGGCTTGATCCCCTTGCCGCGCGCGCCCTGGTAAAATTTCACCATCCCGAACACATTGCTCAAATCGGTCAGCGCCAGCGCGGGCATGCCATCGTTCCGGGCGGCGGCGACCGCTTCATCCACGCGCACCATGCCATCCGAGATGGAATATTCGCTGTGCAGACGGAGATGTACGAAAGATGGTTGCGGCATGATGTAGTGATAAAAACCTGAGCGGCAATTTTAGCACTGTCGGCAGCGCGAAAGGAGGTAAGCAGGCATTTCGGTAAGCAGGCATTTCGCCGCAAGGCGAAAGCTCGCAATAATTCTTATCGGCGATTCAAAATATTAGAATCCGGCCTCCAATTTCGCTGCCCCAATTTCGCGTCCCCCGCACCTCGCCCTAACAACTGGAACGCTATTTGTTGCTGAACCTTGCAGGCATTAGGCATCAAACCTAACCCTCTTTTCCCATTTTTGCGCTGCTCACCGCTTGAACTGCGCATGTACTTGTGGCTGCTCGCTTCCGTTACAACCCGAGTTCACTGTGTGAGCCAAGGCGCACCAGATGCAAAATCTTGTCGCCAAGTTTTTGGTATATCAACACGAGGTCGGGCTTGATGTGGCAATCACGGAAATCCTTCCACTCGCCAGTCAGCGCATGGTCGCGGCACCGCTCCGGTAATGGCCCGTCATTCGCCAGCATGGCGATGATGCCCAGCACATCTTCCGCCTTATATCGACCGGAACGGCTTACCCGCTTGAAATCGGCCTTGAACGGTGATTGCCGGAAAATCTCCCTCATCCCTTATGCCACTCGTCCGCAAGCTGCTCAAGCGTCACGCGCTCCAGCCCCTTACCGCTACGCGCCTGCCTCATTGCCTTGATGGTTTTTTCGTTGGGAACGAGCGGCTCGAACGGCAGCGCCTTTTCTCGCGCCACGCGGGTCAGCATGATGCGGAAAGCATCGGAAACAGTCAGCCCCATCGCAGCCAACACGGCGGCGGCCTCTTCCTTGGTGTGCTCGTCAATGCGCGCACGGACAACAGTGTTAGTAGCCATATTTACATCCTTTCAAAGTTGGGCTACATTGTAGCTCAATTTATAATTACCGGCAACACGCGCTTAGCCTTGTCCAATGTGAGATGAGCCTGAACGAAAGGATGTGTTTCCAACGTGAGATGAGCTTGGAGGAGCGAAAGTTGGGATCATGGAGGCATGATCGTGACTTTACATACCCAAGGAAAGCCGCGAGGATCCATTTCGGAAATTTAGCATCAGATTTAGTCGTTGGCAAGCAACCGGATAGGCAAGGTTAATTCCGTGCTTATCGGGTTAGCTCCCAAATCATGCTGCATACCCCACGGCGGGGATGATTCCCTTGGATTGGTGCCAGTATGGCCAACAATTTCCCCACAAAAACGCGGTTTCGCCCCACTTTTCGCCCCACAATTCTCCGTTGTAGAATCGTTGGGAGCTAACCCGATAAGCACGGTTAATTCTACGTCGCTCCCCGAAGAGCAGGTTTCGCCGTATTAACAATTTGTTTGACATGCTGAATAGTTGTTAATACAATTTGCCATGATTACTTGGGATGAAAACAAACGGCAACGCAACATCCGCGAACACGGTCTGGATTTTGTAGGATGCGATGCGGTTTTTGATAGCCCGGTGGTCGCGTGGGACGATGACCGGAAAGCCTACGGTGAGTTGCGCATCAATTTGCTTGGTTTTCTCAATGGTATCGTTGTGCATTTGACATACACGGAACGCGGCGATGATCTGCACGTCATTAGCTTGCGTAAGGCTGAAAAACATGAAATCCGCTACTTTGCCAAAGAACTTTCCAAATAGCCCAGAAGCGTGGGCAAAACTAATTGCCGATGCTCCCGGCGAGGATCGCCCGCCCACCCATGAGGAAGAGGCGCACCGGAAAAACGCCGTGGTCAGCCGCTCCTTGCCCGAATTGCGCGAAAAGCTCGCTGCTCGTCGGCGTGGGGCGCAGAAAGCCCCAACCAAAATTCCAACCACTATCCGCTTTGATGCGGATGTTCTCGCGGAACTGAAAGCGTCCGGGCGCGGCTGGCAGACGCGCGTGAACGATGCCGTGCGCGAGTGGCTCAAGGCTCATTCACCCGTGTAGCTCATCGTCTCCCTCTCCGTAGTGAAAAGCCTAACCCTGCGCTCAAGCGGGACTGCGCAAAAACGCGCAGCCCCTCACTTTTACGTTAGGCTTCGAAGAAGCAAGTCCTCGGGTTATCGGCAAGCGACCCTCAGCCCCCCACGCACACTCTTGACTCTGTAGTATGGTACAGGGTTTAAAGTGTTGCTCATGAAGGGAGCCGCGCTTATGTCTTCGTACACCATCGGTCAGTTGTCGCGCTTATCAGGAACGGGGGTAGAGACCATCCGTTACTACGAGCGCGAAGGTCTGATTTCCGAGCCACCACGCCGTGCGTCTGGTTACCGGCAATATCCAGAGGATACGCTGTCACGATTGCGTTTCATCCGTCACGCTAAAGCGTTGGGTTTTAGTTTAAAGGACATCAAAGAGCTATTGGAATTGCGCGTCGCGCCGGGAACCACCTGTGCGGACATACGCAAGCGTGCCGAGGCAAAAATCGCTGATGTGCGCGTCAAACTCGAAATGCTCCGGCAAATAGAGCAAGCCCTCGTGAAACTCACAACTACTTGCCGAGGGCGCGGGCCCATCAGCGATTGCCCCATTCTCGATGCTTTAGAGGAGCAAGACCCGACATGACGACCGTAGAACTTATATATTTTCGCGAATGCCCCAACATATCTTTGGCACGTGAACGGCTGTTGCAAGCGTTCGCTGCCGCTGGAATCACCCCACAGTGGCAAGAATGGGAACGCAACGACCCCGCCAGCCCTACCCATGCATGCGCCTACGGCTCGCCCACCATTCTGGTGAACGGCCGCGACGTGACGGGCATTGAACCATCCACTGATAGCGC
The DNA here is from genome assembly GCA_016218475.1 of Nitrosomonadales bacterium. Taxonomy (GTDB): domain Bacteria; phylum Pseudomonadota; class Gammaproteobacteria; order Burkholderiales; family Gallionellaceae; genus Gallionella. The sequence continues at coordinate 14,302 of JACREB010000021.1, forward strand.
CGGTGCGTGTCGAGTGTACACACACGCATCGTCGACAACAGACGGTGCACCCAACGTGGACGCCATCGCAACGGCGCTGCGTAAACCCCATGCAACCGCACGGGCACGGGCAGGCTGGCACAGTTCTTTTGCAGCCCTACCTGCCATCGCTGCAGCGGCGCTGCCCAAGCTAACGTGCCCGGCATGTTGGCCTGCGTACTCTGGACTGCTGAGTTCTATGGGCGTGAGCTTCATCAACTACACACCGTATTTATTCCCGTTAACCGCAGCGTTTCTGCTGGTGTCTTTGATCGCGCTGGGTTGGCGGGCACCGCGACGCCGAGGCTACGGCTCCCTGTGGTTTGGCCTCGCGGCATCGGCCGTGCTCTTGGTAGGGAAATTTGCATTTGATTCCGACATCGCCATGTACGCCGGAATGGCGGTATTGGTCGCCGCTTCGTTGTGGAACGCTTGGCCGCACGCCCGGCGAGAAGCGGCTGGAAATTGTCCGGCATGTGTTTCCACTGCCACTAAACCGTAAGGAGATTTTTATGAACGCAAAACGAAAAGTCGAAGTTTTCAGCGCCGGTTGTCCCGTGTGCCAAGAAACCATCGATCTGGTCACGCGCCTCGCCTGTACTTCCTGCGAAGTCACCGTGTTAGACATGAAAAAGAACGATGTCGTACAGCGTGCGAAACAGCTCGGCATCCGTTCTGTTCCAGCCGTGGCGATTAACGGCCAGCTTGCTGGCTGCTGTGCCGGACGTGTACCCGACGAGAAAACGTTGCGAGCGACAGGTCTGGGGCAATCCTGAAACAGATGTGAACGGCTATTGAAGTCCGCGTAAATATGGCCGCAAGGGCGAATTTTTGCCAAGCGGATAGCAAGAGCGTTTATGGGTTGTGCTGGTATGGCAGAACGTGCCGCGCAATAACGCGCTGGCAAAATATCTGACAAGTCATGCAAAAACTTCTGTGTAAGTGCATTACGGGCGGTCAACCTGATACAACTCCGACAGGATCATCAGTCTTTTGGTTGCTGAAATAGCTATGCATTCCACCCAGGTTGTTAAAGAGCGCCAGCCACGTTGGTATGTATTCAGATTAAATCACGCATTCCACAAAAAAATGTTTTTCACCATCCACGTCTTCCGCGACCAGGCCGTGAATATCGGTCTCAAAACCCGGTAACTTCTGGTTGATATCGCGCGCAAACTTCAGGTATTCCACGATGGTTTTGTTGAAGATTTCTCCGGGGATCAGCAACGGGATACCCGGCGGATAAGGGGTCAGCAATACTGCGGTGATGCGCCCTTCGAGCCGGTCGATTTCCACGCGCTCGATCTCGTCATGCGCCATTTTGGCGAATGCGTCGGACGGCTTCATCGCCGGTTGCATGTCGGACAAATACATCTCGGTGGTCATGCGCGCCACATCGTGCGTGTTGTAGGCATCGTGGATCTGCTGGCATAAATCGCGCAGGCCGACGCGCTCGTACTGCGGGTACTTCGCGGAAAACTCCGGCAGGATGCGCCAGATCGGCTGGTTCTTGTCATAGTCGTCCTTGAACTGCTGAAGCGCGGTGAGCAGCGTGTTCCAGCGGCCTTTGGTGATGCCGATGGTGAACATGATAAAAAACGAATACAGGCCGCACTTCTCGACGATCACGCCATGCTCGGCGAGATATTTGGTGACCATCGCGGCGGGGATGCCGGTTCCGTCGAAGTTGCCGTTGAGGTTGAGCCCCGGCGTGATGATGGTCGCCTTGATCGGATCGAGCATGTTGAAGCCGGACACCAGCTTGCCGAAACCGTGCCATTTATCGCCGGTCTTCAGCACCCAGTCTTCGCGGGAACCGATGCCTTCCCCGGCGAGCTTATCCGGCCCCCACACCTTGAACCACCAGTCCTTGCCGAATTCCGCATCCACTTTGCGCATTGCGCGGCGGAAATCCAGGGCTTCGGCGATGCTCTCCTCCACCAGCGCGGTGCCGCCGGGCGGTTCCATCATCGCGGCCGCCACGTCGCATGAAGCGATGATCGCGTATTGCGGGCTGGTCGAGGTGTGCATCAGATAGGCTTCGTTGAAAACATGGCTGTTGAGCTTATGGCTTTCCGGTTCTCGCACCAGTATCTGCGATGCCTGCGACAGGCCGGCCAGCAATTTGTGCGTGGATTGCGTGGAAAATATCATCGACTGTCTGGCGCGCGGGCTGTCTCTGCCGATGGCGTGCATGCTCTTGTAGAAGCCGTGAAAGGCCGCGTGCGGCAGCCAGGCTTCGTCGAAATGCAGCGTATCGATGCGCCCGTCCAGCATCTCTTTCAACATCTCCACGTTGTACGCGATGCCGTCATAGGTGCTCTGGGTGATGGTCAGGATGCGCGGTTTTTTGGTCTTGTCCTTGATGAACGGGTTGGCGTCGATCTTTTTCTGGATATTCTGTGGTTCAAACTCGGATTTCGGGATCGGCCCGATGATGCCGTAATGGTTGCGTGTCGGCGTGAGAAATACCGGTACCGCGCCGGTCATCATGATGGAGTGCAGGATGGATTTGTGGCAATTGCGGTCCACGACCACGATGTCGTCTGGCGCGACCGTCGAGTGCCATACGATCTTGTTTGAAGTGGACGTGCCGTTGGTTACAAAATACAAATGGTCGGCGTTGAAAATGCGCGCCGCGTTGCGCTCGGAGGCGGCTACCGGGCCGGTGTGGTCGAGCAGTTGGCCCAATTCGTCCACCGCATTGCACACGTCGGCGCGCAGCATGTTTTCGCCGAAAAACTGGTGGAACATCTGCCCGACCGGCGATTTCAAAAATGCCACGCCGCCGGAATGCCCCGGGCAATGCCAGGAGTAGGAGCCGTCCTGCGCGTAGTGCAGCAACGCGCGGAAAAACGGCGGCGCCAGCGAATCCAGGTAGGATCTGGCTTCGCGGATGATGTGGCGCGCCACGAATTCAGGCGTGTCCTCGTGCATGTGGATGAAGCCGTGCAACTCGCGCAGCACATCGTTCGGGATATGCCGCGAAGTGCGCGTCTCGCCGTACAAGTAGATCGGGATGTCGGCGTTCTTGAAACGGATTTCTTCGACAAACGCGCGCAAGCTCTTCAGCGCGACTTCGGTTTCTTCTTTGCTGCCCGCGCCGAATTCTTCGTCGTCGATCGACAACAGAAAAGCCGACGCGCGGCTCTGCTGCTGCGCGAACGAAGTCAGATCGCCGTAACTGGTGACGCCGAGAATTTCCATTCCCTCTTTTTCAATCGCGTCGGCCAGGGCGCGAATGCCGAGACCGCTGGCATTTTCCGAGCGGAAGTCTTCGTCTATGATGACGATAGGAAAACGAAATTTCATAGCTTACTCCCAGGCGGGGTAATGAAGTGGCGCGGATTGTCGCAGAATTTCAGGGTGCTGTGAAACAAATTACCGGAACAATGTTAGCCAAGTAGTAATGCCCGGTTTCTCACAAACAGTGCGTAGGTTGGGCAAAGCGCAGCGTGCCCAACAAGTGAAAGCATCTTTAATATGGTGTTGGGCACGCTGCGCTTTGCCCAACCTACGGAGAAGCAGTATTCGGCGGATTTAACCACCGTGCGGCAGCACTCATCAGGCGGCGGGCTGCTTGTCACGGATAAAATCCAGGCCGGGCTTGCCGTACCAGTAACCGTTGCAGGATGCAGCAGGCATCAGGCCTCCGATCTGTGACAAAGCTTGCGCAGGCGCAAGGCGCTGCTCCATGCATTCGTGGAACAGTTGGAGTATCTTGCCGGTGTGGTGCGCCTGCGGGCTGATGCGCACCACGTCGATGCCCGCGCTTTGCAGCGTATCCAGTTCGCCGATCAGGTTATATACCAAGGCCGACTGGGTCTGGATGCCGTTCAGGTTCAGGAAGGGCTGTCCTTCACGGGTTTTCAGCGTGAGGCCATCCTCGTAATCGAGGCATTTGAACTGGCAATCGTCTTTTTGCAGGTTATAGTGGCGCGCGGTGAAGCAACGCGCCGAAAAAGCCAGCGGCAGGCGTCCGTAGGCAAATACTTCGGTTTCCGGTTTCGATTGGCTGTTGTGCAGAACTGCCACCAGTGCTTCGTGCGACATCTCCACCGGTATCACCCAGCGGGTCGCGCCCATCCCGGCAAGCATATCGAGGGTTTGCGGGTTGTAAATATTCAGGGTCGAACCCGCCACGAATGGCATCTTGTTCGCCAGCAGGCGCACCGCGCCCATGTCGTTGGCTTCCACGCGGAAATCTCTGTTGTCGGCGAGCTTGCGCAGGGTCTTGAGATCATTCTCCGACTCGATCAGGGTCTGCGTCGAAAGCACCACTTCCTTGCCGGCGGCGGCAAGCCGTTCCGCCATGTCCAGATAGTCCTGCAGGCGCAACAGGTGGCGGCGGGAGCAGACGGTTTCGCCGAGGTAGATGATATCCACGGGCGCGCCGGCCATCTCCTCGTAAAACTTGAGCACGGTGTCGCGATCCCAGTAGTAGAGGATGGGGCCAAGAGCTAGCTTCATAATTATTTCCAGGGGCGATAGTACGCGCCAAGCGTCTGTTGTTGCCCTTCAGAAACCTTGCCGAGTTCGGTCATCCATGCCGGTTTGACGGAAAATGCCCTGGCATCGCGCAGGCAACTGTCGATGGCCTGGCGCCATACTTTGGTGACCTGCTCGACATAGGCGGGGCTGCGCTGGCGTCCCTCGATCTTGATCGCGGCGATACCCATGCGGATCAATTCCGGCAATAGCTCCAGGGTATTGAGGCTGGTGGGCTCCTCGATGGCATAATAAGTTTCACCCTCCACATCGAAGCGGCCTTTGCATAGTGTCGGGTAGCCGGTGTTTTCGTCGGTGCCGTAGCGGTCGATGAGAATGCCGTTCAGACGCGATTCCAGGCCGTTGGGCGTTTTCTGCCAGCGCACCGCCTTGGGCGGCGAGCATACGCCACGGGTGTTGGGAGAATCGCCGGTGGCGTAGGAAGACAAAGCGCAACGCCCTTCCACCATGACGCACAGGCCGCCGAAACCGAACAGCTCGATTTCCACCCCGGTGCCTGCCATCAATTGCTCGACCTGCGCCAGCGCCAGCACGCGCGGCACCACGGCGCGCTGGATGCCGAACATCTCGTGGTAGAAGTTGATCGCTTCGTAGTTGGTGGCCGAGCCTTGTACCGAAAGATGCAGGCGCAGGCCGGGGTGGGTTTTTACGGCATACTGCATCAGCCCCGGGTCGGCCAGGATCACCGCATCCATGCCCAGTTCTGCGGCGGCGTCGATAGCTTTCGTCCAGCGCTGCCAGTTGTCTGCCTGCGGATAGGTATTCAGCGCCAGCAAAACTTTTTTGCCTTTTGCATGGGCGTAACGCACGCCCTCTTTTGCGTTGTCGAAACTGAAGTTGAGGCCGGTAAAATTGCGGGCATTGGTGTCGTCGCGGAAGCCGATATAGACGCAATCGGCGCCGTTGTCTATCGCCGTTTTCAGCGCCGGAAGGCTGCCTGCCGGGCACACTAATTCGATTTTTTTGTCATGCTGCATACAGTATTTCCTCTTCAGCGGGGTGCCGGAAAGGCACTTGGCATTCCGCCGCGCTTTTGCCGTCCACCGCGATTCCAACCTTTCCGCCAAAAAGGGAGGTTCGATCGGTTGCTTCCATAAAACGCCCTTGTGCCAAACATCCCTGACGGCTGCCGCGCCGCGCCAATTCTTGTTCGATTCCGTTGAGCACGCTCCATTTTTGCGAACACCACTCCGGCGCCAACAGGATATCTTTCGATGCGGTGCCTGTGACACGATGGAACATGATGTGTTCCGGCGTGCGCTCGATCAGGTCGCACGCGTGCCGGATATATTCCTCGCGCTGCAATGGCCGGTATTCGCCACGGCGCCACTGGTTGGCGAGCACGGTGTGTTTCACCACATGCAGCGGGTGCAGTTTGAGCCCGTCCACGCCGATGTCCAGCACGGTATCGAGACTGGCATGGTAATGCGATTCGTCCTCGCCGGGCAGGCCGAGAATCAGATGGGTACACAAGGGAATCCCGCGCTGCCGTGCTGCGACGGCCACTTCCCGGTATTCCTTCAGGCCGTGGCCGCGGTTAACCCGGCGCAGGGTCTCGTCGAAGGCCGACTGCAGGCCGAGTTCCAGCCACACGATGAACCCTTCCTCGCGGTACCCGGCAAGCAGGTCGAGCGCTTCGCCGGACACGCAATCCGGTCGCGTGCCGACCGAAAGGCCGACGATATCATGCCGCGTCAAGGCATGGCGGTAGAGCGCGTCCAGTTCCGCCACATCCGCATAAGTATTGGTATAAGCCTGAAAATAGGCTATGAATTTTTTTGCCCGCGTGCGCTTCGCAATGGCGCGCCGCCCGCTGTCGCATTGCGATTCCAGCGTTTGCGGCTCCGGGCCATTGGGGTTGAATGAGTTGTTGTTGCAAAAAGTGCAACCGCCGACGCCCTTCGCGCCATCCCGGTTCGGGCAGGTAAAACCGGCATCGAGGGCGATCTTGTGTATCCGCTCGCCATGGCGCTCGAACAGGTATTGACCGAAGGTGTGGATATAATCAGAGAGAGCCATGATTCAATAAAGAAAGACTAGCACGCAGCCAACGCTTGTTCAACCGGAATAGATACATGGTTATTTTGCGTGGCCTGCGCTGTTGATGAGCTCTAGAACCACCGGAGTGTGATCCGAAGGGCGCTCCGATTTGCGTGGAGTTTTATCTATCACGCAACGCTTGCATTGCGCCACAAGCGGCTCGCTGACCAGGATGTGGTCGATGCGCAGCCCCAAGTTGCGGCGGAACGCCATCATGCGGTAGTCCCACCAGGAATAGGATTTATCAGCTTGCTCGAACAGGCGGAAGCTGTCGCGCATTCCGAGTTGCAACAAGTTGCGGAACTCCTCCCGCTCCGGTTCGCTGACCAGCACATTACCTTGCCATGCGACCGGGTCATAGACATCGCGGTCATCCGGCGCGATGTTGTAGTCGCCCAGCAACGCCAGGTTCGGGCAGCGCACCAGCTCTTGTTTCAACCAGCCGCGCAATGCGGCGAGCCATTTGAGCTTGTATTGGTACTTGTCGGAATCGACGCTCTGGCCGTTCGGCACATACACGTTTATCACGCGGACACCGTTGATCGTGGCGGCGATGATGCGCTTCTGCTCGTCGGCAAAATCCGGGATACCGGTCTGCACATCGCTGGCGGGTTCGCGGCTCAGGATCGCTACGCCGTTATAGGTCTTCTGCCCGCTGAAGATGCTGTGATAACCCGCCGCCTGCAATTCGGCCTGCGGGAACTCGCTGTCCCGCTGTTTGGTTTCCTGCAAACACAATACATCGATCGGGTTGGCGGCCAGCCAGTCCAGCACTTGCGGCAGGCGAACTTTCAGCGAGTTGACGTTCCAGGTCGCAAGTTTCATTGTGCGGCGGGATTGGCCGGCGCAACCCCGCTTGCCGCAGCAGGTGAAGATGCGGGAAGTGTCACAGGCACAGGCAGTATGACAGGCAAGCGAAATGGCGCGGTCTTCGGATAGCCTGCGATGTCTAATTCGCTATTCCATTGGTTGGCTTGAAAACCTTTCAAGAAAATCCTGCCTACCGATAACGCGGGGACACTATCGAACCCCGAAAGCGCCTTGAAGGCGTCGATATCTTCCCGGGTTACCAGTTTTTTCTCGCTGAACGGAATGCCGCGCTTGGTCAACAGGCCGCGCGCCTGATCACAAGGATCGGTGCAGTTTTCCGCGACATACAGCGTGACCGGGAAATTTTGCTGCGCGCGGCGCGTTTCATAGGGCAGGTCTTCGACCGGCGTGACATTGTCAGATAATTTTTTGGTTTCGACACGCGCCGTATCCGCAGGCGGCGTATCGCCGTAATGCACCTTGCCCTGCGTGTCCACCCAGCGGTACAGCTTGCCTGCCTGCGCGCCGAACGGCATGATTGCCAGACAGATCAACAACAAAACGATGCGATTCATTTTGCCTCCTTAAGAAGGGTATCTCTCAAAATTCAGAGTTCGCCCAAATGCAAGGCGCGGAAAAAATTTCGTAGCGCTGCATATAATGGTATATGTTAGCAAGAAATTTTTTACGCAACGCAGCAGTTGGGATGAAATCTGGATTTTTAGAGATGCCCTGAAGTTTCGAGTAGCCCATTATGCCGCAACAATGCGTCTATGCTTGGCTCGCGCCCGCGAAACGCGCTGAACGAGTCCATCGCGCCGCGGCTGCCGCCCACCGCCAGTATCTCGCTGCGGAAGCGCGCGCCGACATCGGGGTTGAGCACGCCGTTTTCCTCGAACAGGCTGTACGCGTCGGCGGACAGCACTTCCGCCCATTTGTAGCTGTAATAGCCCGCCGCATAGCCGCCGGAGAAGATATGCGAAAAGCTGTGCGGGAAGCGATGGAACGCGGGCGGGATCAGCACCGCCACTTCGGCGCGCACTTCGTCGAGCAGTTGCAGAATGCTCTTGCCGCCACCCGCCTCGAAGTTGCTGTGCATCAGCATGTCGAACAGCGAAAATTCGATCTGGCGCAAGGTTTGCAAGCCGCTCTGGAAATTCTTCGCGGCAAGCATCTTGTCGAACAACGCGCGCGGCAACGCCTCGCCGCTGTCGACATGGCGCGTCATGCCGCGCAGCACATCCCATTCCCAGCAGAAGTTCTCCATGAACTGGCTGGGCAATTCAACCGCATCCCATTCCACGCCATTGATGCCGGACACGGCGAGGTCTTCCACTTCAGTCAGCAGGTGGTGCAGTCCGTGCCCGAATTCGTGGAACAGCGTGATTACCTCGTCATGCGTGAACACCGCGGGTTTGCCGCCGACCGGCGGGGAAAAATTGCAATTCAAATAGGCGACAGGCGTTTGTATAACAGAGGACAGAGGACAGGGGACAGAAGACAGAGGTGCAGTTGCGGCTGCGCCGCGTCTTTTGTTATAGGCGTGCCGCGTAGCGGCACACAAAACATCCGTCTTCTGTCCTCTGTCTTCTGTCATCTGAACACGTCGCCGCGTGATCACATCGTCCATCCATGCCCCGCCGCGCTTGCTGTTGCGCGCATACAGGTCGAGATAAAATTGGCCGGCCAGTTGCCCCTGCGCATCGCGGATGTCGAGGAAGCGCACGTCGTCATGCCACACGGGTGCGCGGGATAATTTGATCTGCAAGCCATACAGCGTCTCGACCAGCCTGAACATGCCGGGCAGCACCGCATCTTCGGGGAAATACTGCTTCACTTCCTGCTCGGAAAAGGCGTAGCGTTTCTCGCGCAGTTTCTCGCTGGCGTAGCCCACGTCCCACGATTGCAGGCCTGTCCTGAGCTCAGCCGAAGGGTCGTCTATGCCCAATTCGGCGCGCGCAAATCCGCGCAGTTCGGCCAGGTCTTTTTCGGCGAAAGGCCGCGCGCGCTGCGCCAGTTCGCGCATGAACTCGGCCACCTGTTGCGGCGACTCCGCCATCTTGCTCGCCAGCGACAGCTCGCCGAAGTTGGCGAAGCCCAGCAGGCTCGCTTCCTCGCCGCGCAGCCGGACGATTTCATCCATCAGCGCGGTGTTGTCCCACTCCGGCTTGCCGAACTCGCTGGCGCGCGTGCCATAGGCGCGATACATCGTTTCGCGCAACGCGCGGTTGTCGGCGAATTGCATCACCGGCATGTAGGACGGTGCTTTCAGCGTGAACAACCAGCCGGATTTATTGGCCGCTTGGGCGGCCTCATGCGCCGCCTGCAACACATCTTCCGGCAAACCGCTCAGTTCGTTCTTGCTCTCGATCACCAGCGTGTAGTCGTTGGTCGCGTCGAGCAGGTTGTCGGAAAAGCGCGACGACAGTTCTGCCAAGCGCTCCTGAATTTCCAAGTAGCGCTGCTTCTTGTCTTCCGGCAGCTCCGCGCCGCCGAGACGGAAATCGCGCAGCTCGTTCTCGATGATCTTCTTGCGCGCCGCGCTCAAACCGGCGAATTCAGGGCCGTTGCGCAACGCCTTGAACTTTTCGAACAGCGCGAGATTCTGCCCGAGTTCGGCGTAATACTGGGTGATCTTCGGCAGCGTGGCGTTATACACCTCGCGCAACTCGGGCGAATTCATCACCGCGTTCAAATGCCCGACCGGCCCCCACGCGCGCGACAGCCGCTCGTTGGCATTTTCCATCGGCACGATGAAATCCTGCCAAGTCGGTGGTGCATTGTCGGCTAACAGCCGCGCGATCAGCGCGCGGTTTTCCGCCAGCAACTGTTCAATCGCCGGTGCGACATGTTCGGGCTTGATCTCCGCAAAGCGCGGCAGACCGGTGAAGTCGAGTAATGGGTTCATGGATTAAGCTGAAAATAAATACTGTGGTGGGGAATCTGACAGTCGCATTTTACTATAGGGCGCTTCTAGAAATGGCATTTCGACAGGCTTGAGGCGAACGGCCACCATTGTTAATCAACAAATTATCCGTTCGTGCTGAGCCTGTCGAAGCATGGACGGATAATTTTAGCAGCGTACTATAGGGCGCAGGTGCAGTTCCCCGCGTCCGTTATTTCTGCTTCCTCGTGCGCGGTACACCAATCCGTGAACACCAAGCCGATATTGGGCATTCATCGCACAGTGGCGTGGTCGGAGTACAAATCTCGCGCCCGAGAGAAATCATATTCACGTGTAATGAATGTCGAAGTTCGGGAGGGATTTTGGCTTGCAGGCGATCCATGTCTCGCGGCGCGCAGTGCTTGTCTTTCTGTGTCGGCCTGACCCAGCCGAGACGCCTGGCGATTCGCCAGCAATGCGTATCCACGGGGAAAACTTGTCTGCCCAGCGAATACATCAAAACACATCGCGCAACTTTCTTTCCAACTCCCGGCAGTGACAACAAGAAAGCTTCAGCATCCTTATCGCTCATTTTGCGCAATGGCTTCAGAGTCGGTTCGCCAAACTTTTCCACGATGACATCGAAAAGGTCGCGGATCGCCTTTGCTTTCTGGTTCGACAGACCGCCGCTGACGATAGGCCGCGCAATATATTCGGCGGGCGCTTCGGCAATTCGCAAGTGGGTGGGAAAAGTTTCTTTCAGTGAGCGGAAGGTGCTGCGGTAGCTCGCTTCGCCAGTCTTGGTGCTACAAATGATAAACAGCAGTTCGTCCAGCGGGTTTTTGAGGTTGTAGTGATTGAAGTCGTGGTAGCGGGTTTGCAGGGCTGCCGCGACGTCAAAAACAGACAAAGGATATTTTCGCGTTGGCATGTTTGGAAATCAGTGGTGAGCCGTCGCGGTTTTACTCTTTCCCTTTGGCCAATTTTTTCTTGCTCGGGGGCAGATAACTCTCTGCGGAAACCACCTTCTTGCCCGTCTTGCCTTCCAGCTCCAGCCGCGCTTTCTTGGCAATGCCACCGCCAGTTATCGCCGCATCCTCGTTCTCGTTCATGCCGGTTGCTTTCATGCTCTCGGCAATCTGGCGCGTGGACAATTCTGCCAGCGCGGTAAGCTTTGCATAGCCATTCCACTAGGCTGCCAAAAAACGGCAACCAAGTGGCTGGTTAAAATCAGCTCGGCTTCGCTCATGTGGTCGCGCAGGTTTTGCGACTTCAAACCCTTCATCGCCTTGTGCGCTTTTACGTCCACATCGGCCCACTCCTGATGGATGATGTTGGTGAGGATCGCGTATTCCTCGCCCTCCTTGATGTCGTGTTCTCTCCAATAGTCCGTCAGCTTGTTGCGTGTCTCCTGACCGGTCATGCGCTGCTGTATCCACTTCTCGCTACGCCCGTGCTTCTGCCATGTCTCGCGGGCGCGATCCAGCGAACGGGCGGGATCAGCCATCTCCTGCATCCGCTCATAACCCACCTTCGCCAGCCACAGCTTGATCGGCTCGGCTTTGGGGCTAGGCACGGACTGCACCAGACGCAGTAGCGTTTCGGCGGTGGCAACATCGGTGAGGTAATTTTTGCCGTCTGCGGCAGGCAGTTTCAGTCGGTTACATTTTGTAACCGACTCACTGCCTTCCTTGCCCAGCCTGTTTTTCAGTACCTTCCAGTAGTTTCGGGCGGACTGATAATCCGGTTGCTGGGTGAGTACCTGCACAATGTCCACCACCGAAAACCACCACGTTTCCGTGGCCTCGTCATACACGCGGCGGATTTCATGTTCCTCGAAGATGGCTGGCTGGAGTTGCATGGTCAGGGCTCCTTGTTCATGGATGGCAGGCGAACTATTTCAACTGGTAACAAATTGTTACCGATTGAACACTTGAGACACTGTCCGTAAAAATAATTCGTGCATGGCACATTTGCTCAAAACTCCACCGGCCCGAACTTTTGATAAAGTTCCGCCAGATGCCGCACCGACATCCTGAACTGGCTACGCGCTTTCACGGTCGATTTTTCGGTGCTGGCATTCATCACCTTGGAACCCGGGTCAAGAATCACAAGACCGGCACACAATGCCGCCAGATATCGGTTGAAGTCCGTGCCTTCCCCCAGCAATGCCGGGCTGAGATAACGATAGGTTGGCGCTGCCACCTTCTCGCCTTTGTAACGAATATATGCCGCATGCGCGTGTTTCTTGTTCCATTTAATCAGCAGATGGGCAAATGACCAAGCGGCTTCGCAGCGCCCTTTATCCGTGAGCAACTCCACCGCGCCGCCCACATCCTCGATGATTTTTTGGGACGGGTTAAAACCGCGCACGACCAACGTGAGGCCGGTCTTCTCATTGCGGCAATCGGCGCGGTGTGTGCCGGTGAAATAGAGCGTGTCCTCGCCCGAGGGTTTACCGTATTTGCGGACGAAGGCTTTAACACCATCCTCGCCATACATCCCACCATCTGGCTCCGGCGTAATTAGGGTTATCCGATCCTTGCTGTAGGCCTTTATTTCCCAGCCCATAAAATCAGGTTCAGAAATGCTGTTACGAATAATGCCGAGCAGTGCCTCCAATGTATAACCACCCCCGTTGCTTGCCTTATATGGAACAATGATTCCATCTTTCTTCAAGCTTATCGAAGGTTGCCAGCCTCTCTTCCTGATTTCTGACAATCTTTCCAAAAGCATGATCCTTGAATCTCGGCCTTGCAGCGGCAAATTGAAAAACACGCTTTCTTGAGAAAACGCGCTTTCAGCCTGTCGCTGCCGAAACTCTTGTGCAATGCTGCTTTCCGCAGGTGCAAGGTAAGCCAATGTTTCACCGTTGCGGGTAATTCCAAAAAATAATATTCGTCCATCCGGGCCATTGTTGAAGCGTCGTTGGGACGCGGGTATTGGCCTCAACAACTCATTGGGTGCTCGTTTGCATCCACGAAGAAAACCGGACAGCCGAACTTCTGGGTATTGCGGATAGAGAATAAGTTGTGCGCCAGCAGCCTGCTCAGTCTTGTCGGCATCAATCCACGCGAAATTCAGTTTTGCTTTGTAGGTGCTGTCCTTACCGTTCGAGGTTGCTTCGACGTTCTCGAACGGAAACATTTGCACTACATCAAAGTTCCCACCGAGATATATCTGCTGCTTGCTGTTATCGTTTTCTGCGAGTGGTTTGCAAAAGGCACGAACAGCGCCCAACTCAGAGAATCGCCGCAACAAACCAGCAAGGTCAGCAAACATATTTCTCCTTTAGCGCAATGCCTAAATTTCAATGGCAAACATCAAGCATCTAGCTGTTGGCCGCAAGCTGTCATGAAAATTGGATATGCAGCTTCAATCACCTTTTCATGTCCAATATTTTCCTCAAGCTCATTAAGCAAGAAGCGCAATTCTATGACTTCGACATCTGAGAATGTTCGTTTGCTATCCGAGTTGTTGATAATGTCAGCAGGATCATCCTCTGGATGGAAAAGCAGCCTGCTGCATTGCATCTCCGAGAACCACAACAAAGCGCCATCAAAAGTTGTGTCGTGAAGTTTTGGAATACGTGATTGGGTGTGCATGATTTCTCCTTTAAGCAGTTGCGTAACGAAGGGGTAATTCAGTTTCCAGGATACCAGGTTCCAGCATCGGTTGCATCAACTTTGCAACATGAGTCATTACATCAACAACAACAGAATTTCCGAATTGTTTATAAGCCCGTGTATCTGACACCGGAATCCTGAACGTATCTGGGTAGCCCATCAGCCGCGCACATTCTCTGGGTGTGAGTCGGCGCGGGTTTTTTCTTGTGCCTTGATACACGAGAATTTCCGAGCCATCCTTGTAGTAGCGCGCCGATAAGGTGCGCGTCACGTCTCCGGGTTTGACCAAGCCGAAGCCGAAGCCATTGCCCTTTGCTTTGTGCTTCGCGGCGTAGTTCTGCAAGTAGAGCCAAAGGTTGTCGGTGAGAGTGTATTTGTCCGGCACTTTCTTTTTCTTGTGGTCGAAGTATTTTCCCTCATCCCAAGACAAAACAGGTTCACTGCCGTCGGTGCGATGCAAAATGTCCTTGAGCGTGGCTGCGCCCTTTTTGGGCAGGGGCAGCGCGTCGAAATCGAATGCGACCGGTTCGCGGAAGCCTGCGATGAGGATGCGTTCGCGGTGTTGCGGGACGAAGTGCGCGCCGTCTATGACGCGGTAGTGAATGTGGTAGCCGAGGTCGAGGGTCAATGTGCGGCGAATGACATCGAAGGTTCGCCCTTTGTCATGCGAGACGAGGTTTTTGACGTTCTCCAGCAGGAAGGCGCGCGGGCGTTTGGCCTCGATGATGCGCGCCACATCGAAGAACAGCGTGCCTTGTGTTTCGCAAGCGAAGCCATGCGCCTTGCCTAGCGCATTTTTCTTCGATACTCCGGCTATCGAAAACGGCTGGCAGGGAAAACCCGCCAGCAGCACGTCGTGATCGGGAATATCGGCGGCTTGTACTTGAGTGATGTCTCCGGCGATGGGATGCCGGTCGCGGAAATTTTCGGCGTAGGTTTTTTGCGCGTAGCTGTCCCATTCGCTGGTGTACACGCAACGCCCGCCGATTTGTTCGAATGCCTTGCGCAGGCCGCCGATGCCCGCGAACAGGTCGATGAAATCAAACGCGCCTGCGGGGCTTTCTTCACCAAACGGCAGCAGTTGTTGCAATGCGTGAGCCAGATAGGCGGGAGGGGGCGTTTGTTTCGTTTCCCACCTTCTGACGGTGCGGACATCAATGTCTAAATATTTTGCAAGAGCCGCTTGGGTATGGTGTTTGCGGGCTTCGTCCAGATAAGAAAGCACAGTGTCTTGATCGCTGACTAAGGTGAGAGTGGCATTCATGGCTATTCATTGACCGGAAATTATCTGGGAATTTTTGCGGACAATATGTCATTTATTATTCCCAGTCAAGTTGCATACACGGATGTGCGGCGTATGCGCTACGCGGTGGATTTTGGCTTGACCATTTGGCGGTTTACAGCCTTGCCCGAATACCTGTCTCGTATCAACAGAACCACTCCGCACCCCCAACCTGCCCGCCAGCTCACGGCCTATCGTTTCCCCCAGCAACACCGGAACTGCATTCCCTATCTGGCGCATCGCCTCGCCCCATGCGCCTTTGATGACGAAGCTATCGGGAAATGTCTGTATCCGTTTTGCCTCGCACACCGTGAAATAGCGGACGCTGCCATCCGGGTAGCGGATCATGTTTTCTCCGCCGGGAACGCCGTGGCCTCCCGCCTTGATGGTTTTTGCGGGCCAGTCAATATCGCTGCCGGTGTGGCCGGGATAGGTGCGTGCGCCGTCGTGGAAGATATGGTCGTCAATGCTGTGTCGGGTTTCCGGATCGGGGATGCCTTGCAGTGCATCCCTGACCGTGCGCCAGGGCTGTTGCTCCGGCTCGAACATGCCGTACTTGTCTTTCAAGCGAACAATTTTTTCTTGCAAAAGCTCAGTCATCGGCATGCGTTCTGCTTTCGGCACATGGTGGCGCTTCCAATATTCGCCTGTTACATACATTTCCCAAAGCAATCGGTCTTCGGAATGCGTCTCTGCTGGGAACGACCAAGGCGCACCAATGTTGGCTCTCGTGCCTACGATAACTACCCGTTCCCGCGTTTGCGGGACACCGTAATTGGCCGCGTTGATTAGCTTGAACGAGACGTCGTATTTTGTTCCGGCGTAGGGAAGCTGGCCGATGCTGCGAAGGTCGCGCAAATGATCTTTCCAGTCTGTGCCGTGCTTGGCAATAAATCCGGGGTAGGTGAGCCGCAGGATGATGTACTCGAAATAATCCGCAAAGGATGCCCTGAGCAAGCCTTTGACGTTTTCGAATACAAAAGCTTTGGGAGTGAGTTGTTCAATCGCCCGGATTGCATAGGGGAACATGTCGCGGCTATCTTGATCCGCTTTATGTTTGCCGCCCAACGAGAAGGGTTGGCAAGGCGGGCCACCTGCCACGACGTCAACATCGCTCAGGGCATCAAGGTCAAAATCTTTGATGTCTCCAAAGTAAACTTTTTTCGCATCAAAGTTTTCGTAGAGCGACGCGCAGGCGTGCTTGTTAAATTCCACAAATGCGGAATGCTGGAAACCGGCAAGTTCCAGCCCTTTAGCTAGTCCGCCCGCTCCGGAAAATATCTCCAGTGACTTCATGGCTTGCGCCCGATATTTTTGAAGTGATTTTTGACTCTGGAAAGGATGGCGCTTTCTTCTGCACGAGCGCCATTGCATTTTTCTGCCCAAGCTCGACCCGGATGAATCACATCCCAATCTGATTTGGCTTGTTCGTATCTGCCGCTGCCGGGATCGTGGTTGCCGAAGCCATCCACGGCAGTAGCGGCATGTTCAATTTGATTAGCGCGGCTTCGATAGTGCTGATCATGTCTGAACTGGCATCCTCGAAAATAACAAAACGACAACTGAAGTCCTTGATCTCCAGCCCTTGAGCAGCGCCGATATTTCGACTGTGTTCCCGCAGGCGGCTAAACAGTTCTTTGGATTGATCGAGCTGATTGTCGGAGATCCTCGCCTGTCGCCAACCCTTTGGTACAACCTTGCCGACATATATCGGGCAACTGTAAGACAGGCGATTCAGATCCGCATATTTTTTGTAGACTGGATTTTTGCCTGTGTAATAGATGGCGTAAACTCCAGTGCCAAGGAAAGACTCTGGCGGGGGCAGCGTGTGTACGGGAGTGCCGTTAAAGAACCTGATAGCGTCTTTGACGAGCTCGGCAAAAGCGTCGTTTTTGTATACGTGCTCACTTCTGTCGAAAGCTTTTGATTTCATATTTTAAAGCAAAATGGCCAAGAAAAAGTTGGGGCGTGAATCACTCGCGCGCCGGGTCAATCACACTCACCACGCGCGCGACGATTTCGCCTGTTGTCGCCTCGTCCAGCGTTTCGACGTATTCCGCCGAACCCGCGCGGGTTCTGGCTTCCAGGTCAAACGTGCGCACCTGGTTGCAAACGGCGACACCGTTGGTATCGTGCCCGCTCACCGCAACTGTCAGTCCCATCTCGCGCATGGCCGCGCCGCCGCTGGTGATCGGAACCAGCATGGCGACGCCGAGCGCGTTGATTTCTTTCGGGGTGATAACGACGAAGCGATGCCGGTCTTTCATTTCGCGTCCCGCAACCGGATTGGGATTCACCCAGTAGACATCGCCCTGCTGTGGGACGCGGCGGCGGATCATGCGATCTCGCGACCTACCGGTTCGCCTTCCAGCGCCCAGGCCGTTTCGGCATTGAGCTTGGCAATTTTTGCGGGGGTGACGTCCTGCAGTAGCTCGTGGAGGGAATAGCGGCGTTTGTTGGCCGCAGGACGCGCCGTCAGAACCCCCTCGGACACGTTCAACTCCAGCTTGCTGCCCACTTCGATGTGGAGCATTTGCATCATATTTGCCGGAATGGTGACGACGGCAGCACCGCCTTGTTTGCGCACATTTACGGTTGTCATGGCATCCTCCTGTTTGTGGTTGCACTTTGTAGCACTTTTGGATGCACGGTGCAAGCTCCAATGCCAAACGCTCCCGTCAGCCCTGATAAACAATCTGCCCATCGAGCAGCGTATAACGCACCCGGCCCTGCATCTCGTAGCCGTTGAATGGTGTGTTTTTTCCCTGGCTCTTCAGCGCGGAAGGTTCGACTTTCCAGCTTGTCTTCGGGTCGAACATACAGATGTCCGCATGTGCGCCAACCGACAAGTGGCCTATCTTCTGCCCCAGCAATTGCGCGGGATTGATGGTCACGCGGGATAGAGCATCCAGCAGCGGCACCTTGTCCTGTTCCGCCCATTTCAGCACCAGCGGCAGCAGAAGCTCCAGGCCAGTTGCGCCCGCTTCGGCTTCTGCGAACGGCAACTGTTTGGCATCGTCATCCACCGGGGAATGATTGGAGCAGACCGCGTCAATCGTGCCATCCAACAGCCCGGCGCGCAACGCTTCCTTGTCGCGCAGGCTGCGCAGCGGCGGAACCAGATGGCAATTGGAATCGAAAAACCCGATGTCCATTTCGGTCAGGTGCACATGGTTCATCGACACATCGCAGGTCACCGCCAGCCCATCACGCTTGGCGGTGCGCACCATTTCCACGCCCGCCGCGCTGGAGAGGCGGCAGATATGCAGGATCACGCCGGTCTCTCGCGCCAGTTGCAGCATGGTCGAAAGCGCGATGGTCTCGGCGCATACCGGGATGACGGGCAGGCCGCAACGAGTCGCCACTTCGCCGTCGTGCGCCACGCCGTCCTTGGCGAGAAAGCTGTCCTGCGGACGCAGCCATACGCGGTAGCCGAAGGTCGCCGCATATTGCATGGCGCGCATCAACACCCTTGTGTCGGTCAGCGGCGCATCGGCTTGGCTGAAGGCCTTGCAGCCTGCGTCCGTCAGCTCGATCATCTCGGTGAGTTCCGCGCCTTTCAGGCCGTAAGTCAAGGCGCCGACCGGGAACACGCGCGCCTGATTCAGCGAGCGGGCGCGGTGCTTGAGCATCTCCACCAGACCCGGCTCGTCCAGCGGAGGGTCGGTATCGGGCAGGCAGGACAGCGAGGTGACGCCGCCCGCCACCGCCGCGGTCATCTCGGATTCCAGCGTGGCCTTGTATTCGTAACCCGGCTCGCGCAAACGCGCGGCGACATCCACCAGTCCCGGCATCACGACCAGCCCGCCGGCATCGATTACCTGCTCCGCGACGAAACCTTGCGGCGCTGTGCCGATGGCGACAATGCGCCGCTCGGCGATGAACACGTCCTGCTGCGCGTCGATGTTGTTTTTCGGGTCGATCAGGCGACCGTTTTTGATGTGGACGTTCATACCTTCACCCCTGCCAACATGCTCATCACCGCCATGCGCACCGCGATGCCAAATGTGACCTGCGGCAGGATCACCGAATGCGAGCCGTCCGCCACGCTGGAGTCGATCTCCACACCTCGATTCATCGGCCCCGGATGCATGACGATGGCATCTTGTTTCGCCAGCGCCAGCCGCTCCTGCGTCAGGCCGTAATACTTGAAATATTCTTGTGCCGACGGCAGTAGCGCGCCTGTCATGCGCTCGTTCTGCAAGCGCAGCATCATCACCACGTCGACATCTTTCAAGCCCTGCGCCATGTCGTGATAGACCCGCACGCCGAGATGTTCCACCATCGCCGGTAACAGCGTTTTGGGTGCGATGACGCGCACTTCCGGTACGCCGAGCGTGGTCAGCGCGTGGATCTGCGAGCGCGCCACGCGCGAATGCAGCACGTCGCCGACGATCGCCACGCGCAGGTTGTGGAATTCCTTCTTGTAGTGGCGGATGGTGAACATGTCCAGCAGCGCCTGGGTGGGGTGGGCATGGCGTCCGTCGCCGGCGTTGATGACATGCACATCCGGTGCGACATGCCGGGCGATGAAATGCGCCGCGCCGCTCTGCGCGTGGCGCACCACGAACATGTCGGCGTGCATCGCGCACAGGTTGTCCACGGTATCCAGCAGGGTCTCGCCCTTGCTGGTGGAAGATGAGCCGATGTTGAGGTTGACCACATCCGCCGACAGGCGCTTGGCGGCGATCTCGAAGGTGGTGCGGGTGCGGGTGCTGTTTTCAAAAAATACGTTGAATACCGACTTGCCGTGCAGCAGCGGGACTTTTTTGATTTCGCGCCCTTCGGCAACATCGAGAAACGTCGCCGCCTTGTCGAGGATGTTGCGCACGATGCCGACCGGTAAGCCCTCGGTGGTCAGCAGGTGCTGGAGTTCGCCGTGTTTATTGAGTTGCGGATTTTTCATACGATCAGCCCTGCTGCGGGTTCATCAAAATAAGCCTGCAAAATTTGCTGCGCGGCGTATTGGTCGATGAGGGTTTTTTGCTTCTTGCCATGGACGCCTCCCTCGTTTAACTGCGCGCTTGCAGAGTGCGAAGTATAACGCTCATCGACTAATATCACCGGCAAATTAAACCGCCCCTTGAGGCGGTTGGCAAAGCGGCGGCATAACGCGGTCAGCTCGTGCGGCGTGCCATCGTCGTTGCACGGCAAGCCGACCACCAGCGCGCCCGGCTGCCATTCGTCGAGCAACGCCGCTATTTTAGCAAAGCGCGCAACGGTTTTTTCGTCGGTAATAGTGGTCAGCGGGTTGGCTTGGCGCAGCAGGGTATTGCCTGTGGCGACGCCGATGCGTTTGGTGCCGAAATCGAATGCGAGAAGCGTTACAGAGGACAGATGACAGAGGGCAGATGACAGAGTGTTGTTGCTACGCGATTCTTTCTGTTTTCTGTCTTCTGTCTTCTGTACTCTGGTGTCAGGCATGTCCGACACCTTCCGCCAGCGAAGCATAATCCACCCCAAACAAGGCCATCGCGGCGGGTAGCCGGTCTTCCGGCGGCAAGTCGAATATGATGTGTTCGGATGCCGGCATCGTCAGCCATGCGTTTTCGGTCATCTCGTGCTCCAGTTGCCCCTGCGCCCAGCCCGCATAGCCCAGCGTGATGATCAAATTACGCGGCCCACGACCTTCGCCGACCGCTTCCAGAATATCCTTGGACGTTGTCAGTGATAGCCTGTCGTTGATGCGCAGTGTGGACTGCCAGTTTCCCTGCATGTCATGCAACACGAAGCCTCGCTCGGTCTGCACCGGGCCGCCGAAATGCACCGGCATTTTTTCAAGTTTGGGTTGATGCAGCGGGATGTTGATCTGGCTGAACATTTCGCCCAGCGTCAGGCTGATCGGGCGATTCAATACGATACCCAATGCGCCGTTCTCGTTGTGCTCGCATATGTAGGTCAGCGTACCGGCAAAAAATCCCTCCTGCATGGCTGGCATGGCAATCAGGAAATGATGGGTAAGATTGAAATCGGACATGGCCCCATTGTAACTGCCCAGGCAATGTCGCACAATTAACGCGGATTTACGGCTGGCTGGGCAATTCATCCTGTTCGGGCAAATTCAGCCGCCCCAACACCTGCCAGGCCAGACTACGGCAAACATTGTTCAGCATTGTCGGCAGATTGGGAGGCACCTGATCTTCCAATAGCAGTTTGCTGGCGCTCACCGCATACACGGGATCGAGCAGGCGCGGACGATAATCCTGCATCATTTCGTCCAGCGTGCGTTCAGCGGCCATCTGTTGCCACGGATTGGTCGGCCATTGTGATGGGATGCCGTATGCTTCCGGGAAGGCATCGAGATCGTTGCACACCGTGCGAATATCCTCGTGCGATTCGCGGAATGGCAGCAGTACAAAACCCGACATCTCATAAAACTTTCGATCCATTTCAGGGCGGTTGCCGCCGCCGTCAATGACCGCCAACCACTTCGGCCTGGATTCCAGTTTGTCGATAATTTCTTGCAATTTGTCGGGAGATCGCCCGTCGAGCGGTGTATAGCGGCGGATTCCCCGCGACAGCGGATCGCGTGCGGCATCGGTGAGCACGGCAATCGAGCGCTTGCCGAGCAACCCGAGGCCGTGGCACAACATGTGCGTAATACTGGTTTTACCGGTGCCCCCCTTGTTGCCGATTACACAAATTATTCTTTCCATGCTTTCCTTCGTCAGCACAATTGCACGCACTAAGAGCCTATTTCAGTAGGTTTCATGTCCCGGGGTATGAAACCTACTGGAATAGGCTCTAAATCCAAATACCGGTTAATCAATAATCACCCGCAGGCTGAAAAAGATTTCATGAGCCATTGCCGGACAGTATTTTTTGCATCCCGATGCGGGATTTGGTGTTGATCAGGATGGGTGCGGCGATATTCACATACATGTTCCCCGCGACTCTTTTGAGTTCATTTTGCGGGGTGTCATTTTTGACCGACAATACCGTCAGCACCAGAATATCGGACGGATCGTCGAGTTTAATTTCGGCAACTTCCTCGTCGGTCAACGTCAGGTTGTAATTAAAGCCGGATAATGTCGGGTCCGTTAACGGCAGTGATACATCGCCATCGTCCATTGACAGGAGATAAACAACCTTACCGTTTAACAAATTACCATGGTCGTCAATTTCATGAAACAGTTTCCATCTTGTGCAATTCTCAAAGCCGGGTATCCCTTTGGGGAATGTAATGATTTGGGCGGGGTCAATACTTAGTTCGCCAAATCGTGTTTTTATCCTGATATTCGCCATAGCTCACGCCCCCAGGTTGTTAATATTAACGGCACATAACGGATTTTCCCGCTATCCAACGTGCGTGTAAAGGCTTTTGCTCTATTTCTGGTTGTATATTTAGAGCCTATGTCAGTAGGTTTCATGCGCGGGGCATGAAACCTACTGAAATAGGCTCTTAGTCTTACTGTGTCACAAAGCGATCAAGGGATGCAGTGCAAGGCAAAATCGGGCGAAAAAGCGGAGTTTACATATAGTAAATGAGCATTTTGAGCCTGATTTTAACGCCGCAATGCGCCCTTCAGCGCTTTGTGACACA
>JACREB010000024.1 GCA_016218475.1 Nitrosomonadales bacterium
AAAATGCTCATTTACTACATGTAAACTCCGCTTTTTGCGAGTTGGGCGGCAACGGCAAGCCGCCCATCCCTGCTTGACCCACTTCGCCCGATTTTGCCTTGCACTGCATCCCTTGATCGCTTTGTGACACAGTAAGATTAAGGTGTTCATCGGTTTGATTTCACAAGAAATATTTTCTACATATCCAGCCGCCGTATCAAATGAAAATGGAATCCGGTATTCGATATGGGTGTGGCTGGATGGTATGATGCGCGCCTCTATTGGGTGTTTTGCACAATGATGGTGATTAGATGAAAAGCAGTGAGATACGCCAGAAATTTCTGGATTACTTCGCCTCGAAAGGGCATACCGTAGTGCCGTCCAGCTCGCTGGTGCCGCACGAAGATCCGACGCTGCTGTTCACCAACGCGGGGATGAACCAGTTCAAGGATGTGTTTCTCGGTTTCGACAAGCGGCCTTATACGCGCGCCGCGTCGTCGCAGAAATGCGTGCGCGCCGGCGGCAAGCACAACGATCTGGAGAATGTCGGCTACACCGCGCGCCACCACACCTTCTTCGAGATGCTCGGCAACTTCAGCTTCGGCGATTACTTCAAGCGCGACGCGATCAAGTACGCATGGGAATTGCTGACGGAAGTTTACAAACTGCTTGCCGACAAATTGTGGGTGACGGTATATGCCGAAGACGACGAGGCCTATGACATCTGGACGAAGGAGATCGGCGTGCCCGCCGCGCGGGTGATCCGCATCGGCGACAACAAGGGCGCGCGCTACGCCTCGGACAATTTCTGGATGATGGGCGATACCGGCCCGTGCGGCCCGTGCACGGAAATCTTTTACGACCACGGCGCGGATATCTGGGGCGGCCCGCCGGGCAGCGCGGAGCAGGACGGCGACCGCTACATCGAAATCTGGAACAACGTGTTCATGCAGTTCAACCGCGACGAGCACGGCGTGATGCACCCGCTGCCCAAACCGTCAGTGGACACCGGCATGGGGCTGGAGCGCATCTCGGCGGTGTTGCAGCATGTGCATTCCAATTACGAGATCGACCTGTTCCGCAGGCTGATCGAAGCGGCGGCGCGCGAAACCCATTGCGCCGATTTCGATTCGCCTTCGTTGAAAGTGCTGGCCGACCACATCCGCGCCTGCTCGTTCCTGATTGCCGACGGCGTGATCCCCGGCAACGAAGGGCGCGGCTATGTGCTGCGCCGCATCATCCGCCGCGCGATCCGCCACGGCTACAAGCTGGGCGCGCGCGATGCATTTTTCTACAAGATGGTACCCGATCTGGTGGAACAGATGGGGGCGGCTTTCCCAGAATTGGTTGCCGAACAGGTGCGCGTGAAAGGGATTCTCAAGCAGGAAGAGGAGCGGTTCTTCCAGACCATCGAGCATGGTATGGAGATCCTTGAGGCGGAACTCCAATCCGTTCGCCCTGAGCTTGTCGGAGGGCAAGCCGCTCATGGTTCGAGCCTTCGGCAAGCTCAGGATTCACCACGAATGGCTGTCTTAAGCGGCGAGACTGCATTCAAGCTGCACGATACCTACGGTTTCCCGCTCGACCTGACGCAGGACGTGTGCCGCGAGCATGGCGTGGCGGTGGACGTTGCGGCTTTCGACAAGGCGATGGCGCACCAGAAGGAGCAGGCGCGCGCGGCGGGCAAATTCAAGATGGCGGCCAATCTGGAATATACCGGCCCTGCGACTACCTTCCGCGGCTATGAAACGCTGGAGCACGAGGGCAATATCCTCGCGCTATACAAGGAAGGTGTGCCGGTGAATATGCTGAACGAAGGCGAGATCGGTGTGGCGGTGCTCGACGACACGCCGTTCTACGCCGAATCCGGCGGGCAAGTCGGCGACAGCGGCGAGTTGCGCAGCGTTCACGGCATCTTCGCGGTGGAGGATACGCAAAAAATCCAGGCCAGCGTGTTCGGCCATCACGGTATTGTAAAGACCGGCAAGCTGACCGTGGGCAATGGCGTGCAAGCCCGTGTGGATGTCGCCGCGCGTAGCCGCATCATGCGCAACCACTCGGCGACGCACCTGATGCACAAGGCGTTGCGCGAGGTGCTGGGATCACACGTACAGCAGAAGGGCTCGCAGGTGGATATGGACAAGACGCGCTTCGACTTCGTGCATACCCATCCGATGAGCGATGCGGAAATCCTCAAAGTGGAAAGCCTCGTGAACGCCGAAATTCTCGCTAATGTCGAGTGTCGGGCGCGTGTGATGTCCATCGAGGATGCGCAGAAGACCGGCGCGATGATGCTGTTCGGCGAGAAGTATGGCGACGAGGTGCGAGTGCTGGATATCGGTTCGTCGCGTGAGTTGTGCGGCGGAACCCATGTGAAGCGCACCGGCGACATTGGTTTGTTCAAGATTCTTGCCGAGAGCGGTGTCGCGGCGGGAGTGCGGCGCGTGGAAGCGGTGACCGGCGAAGGCGCGCTGGCATTGGTGCAGCAGCAGGAGATGCAATTGCGCCAGGTGGCGGATGCGGTGAAGGCGCAGCCGCAGGAGGCGGCGGAGCGTGTCACACAAATCCTCGATAATGCAAAGAATCTGGAAAAAGAACTGGCGCGCTTGAAATCCAAATTAGCCAGCGCGCAAGGCGATGATCTCGTCAATCAGGCGGTAGAGATCAACGGTGTCAAGGTATTGGCCGCGATGCTGGAGGGCGCGAATGCGGCGGTGTTGCGCGAAACGCTGGACAAACTCAAGGATAAGCTCAAGAATGCGGCGATTGTGCTTGCGGCAGTAGACGGTGATAAGATAAGTTTGATTGCCGGTGTGACTCCCGGCCTGACCGCGAAAGTCAAGGCCGGTGAACTGGTGAATATGGTCGCGCAGCAGGTCGGCGGCAAAGGCGGGGGGAGGCCGGACATGGCGATGGCGGGCGGCACGCAACCGGAGAATCTGGCCGCAGCATTGGCCTCCGTTTCAGATTGGGTGAAGGCAAAGTTATGAGTGTGGCAAGTCCGGCCTTGCTCGCTGCTCCCGCACCAAAGCGGCTGCGCCGCCACCGTGTCACAGCGGCACCGGACATGGCGATGGCAGGCGGCACGCAACCGGAAAAACTGGCAGGTGCGCTGGCTTCGGTTGCTGATTGGGTAAAGACTCGCACATAAAGGTTCCCATAAGGAGCGATGCAGGTGGAAACAACCCGTTATAACGTGCTGCTGGTTGAAGACGATTTGCCGTCAATAGATTTGGCGCGCCGTGCCGTTGCCGAATCTTGCCCCGAGGTTGATCTGACCGTGGTGGGAGGCGGAGATGCCGTGCTGGATTGGTTGAACAGCAGCGCTGCCAGAAATGAACAGATGCCGCACATCATCCTGTTGGATCTGAAATTGCCAAAATTGGATGGTTTGGCGGTGTTGCGCACGCTACGCAAACACGGCGCCATCATGCGCGATGTTCCCATCGTGGCGTTTTCGGCGGAATATACCCAGGCGGATGTGCTGATGAGTTATCAGGTTGGCGCGAACAGCTTTGTTAATAAACCGACCGATCTCGCGCAGTTCACCGGATTTCTCATGGAGCAGTTGGCGTACTGGCTGCAATCGCGCCAGCGCAGGTTGAATGTTGCGTCAGCACAGAATGCACCGGAGTAGTTTCTATCATTCCGGCTATCTGTAATTCCTACACCAGTTTGTGAGGATTCTCGATCATTTCCTGATAAATCATGCTTTGCAGGATGACGCTGTCATTCGGTTGCAAATCCTGGAATTCGACGCCGTGGCGGATGACGCCGGATTTTGATGTATCCACAGCGTCACCGCTGAGCACCGCGCGAATTACTCCCTTGACCGACAGGTAGGCATCGATATTGTGCAAATGCACGCGGAACGACACGTTGAGGGTGTCGCCTTTCTCGCCAAGCGACCGCCTGGCATCAAGAGATACCCCATTGGCGCTGATATCGGAAATGAGCGCTGATACTTGCTCGGTTGCACCGGATTTGCTGTCCTGCACCGCTGCGATGATGCGGGTCTTGACCCTGGGGGCTTTGCGTATCACGATCCCCTCAATATTATCGGGGAACGACAGGTGCAGGTATTCGTAAGGAGTCTTGATTACCCGCTCTATGGTAGAGGCAAAACCGAAAGCATTTTGCCCGGAGAAGGAGCGCATGACGACTGTTTCTCCTTCCAGGAGCTGTAGCCGGAGGCCATTGGCGGTGGTCGGTGCGGTGACCAGCAGGCTGGCTCCCCTGATGTAACCGATCACCTTGACCAAAAAGCGTTCATGGGTCAGTTGGGCAGGGGGTTCGAGTTGCAGCCTGTCTTCCACCTTCAGTTTCATGTCGTCGAAGGTAAAGCGTTTGTCGGTTTCGTCTTCCCCGGTTTGTTCTGGTGAGGTTTTTTCAGCGGCTAACAGGTTGTCGCCGTCAATATTTTTGCCATCGGATTCATTCCATAACAGCTCGTGGCAGGCGCCGCTGGACAGCAGGGCATCGCGATGCTCGTCGTCGCGGACTATATCCCCCTGGGCTAACAGCAGGTTATGCATTTGATCATACAACGACCAAGGAGATGGTTTGCCGACGGCAATTTCATTGCTGTTGGCTAAAATAAGGCTCATATGAATAATCGCTTAAGTTTGAAGTGCAACAGTTAATATTGGCTTGGTGCAGCACAATCTAATCATCAACCTAGTATAACAACACATAAATAACGAAACATGCATTATACTGTCGTACGCCCACCCCATGACGAGGAGCCAGCCATGCGACAGACCGAACTGCATCTTACCGACGAGGATCGAGAATTGATCGAATCATATCGTGCC
>JACREB010000025.1 GCA_016218475.1 Nitrosomonadales bacterium
ATCCGTTCAACTTTGGTATCCTTCATTTGGGCTGACCTCCTGTAATGGGTGGCTTTCGTGTCGCAACAAAAGCTTACCATCTGAAGTGCTCAGCCCACCATATTTTTGGAGCGTTAAAACCTTAACCGAGTGCCATGAGGGTCAGCTCCGTTTAGTTGGTAGTTGTGGCTTGTAACTTGTGGCTTGTAGCTACCAGCTAATCCCTACTTGATGCAAACCGCGCGTATCTGGTGCATATCGGTAATGCCTTGCAGCACTTTCTCCATCCCGTCCTGTTTCAGGGTATGCATGCCGTCTTCCAGGCAGATGGCCAATAATTCGGCGACGCGCGCGTGTTCCTGGATGGCTTTCTTGACCGCATCGGTTCCGATCAGCAGCTCATGCAAGCCCACGCGCCCGCGGTATCCGGTGCCGGAGCATTTGTCGCAGCCGGTCGGCGTGTAAAGCGTAAATTGCCCCTTGTCGTCGGCAAACAGCTTCACCCATTCGGCATGCAGGGCCTTGGTAGCCGCGGCCGGATCTTTTTTCCAGGTTGCCGTATTCATCAGTTCGCCGCTGTATTCGGCGAGCATCGCCTTGATCTCGTCGGGGGTTGCAATATGCGGTTTCTTGCAATCTCCGCACAGGCGCTTGCCCAGACGTTGCGCCAGGATGCCCAGCAGCGCGTCGGCGAAGTTGAACGGGTCCATGCCCATGTCCAGCAAACGGTTGATGGATTCCGGCGCGCTGTTGGTGTGCAGGGTGGCAAACACCAGGTGGCCCGTCAGCGAGGCTTCGATGCCGATGGACACGGTTTCCTTGTCGCGCATTTCGCCGACCATGATCACGTCCGGGTCGGCGCGCAAAAAGGCGCGCATGATGGTGGCAAAATCCAGCCCGGCCTTCTTGTTGATCTGAACTTGACGTAACCCTTTTTGGGTAATTTCCACCGGGTCTTCCGCCGTCCATATCTTTGTGTCGGGCGTGTTGATGAATTTGAGGATCGAGTGCAGCGTGGTCGTTTTGCCGGAACCGGTCGGGCCGCACACGAAGAACAAGCCGTATGGTTTGCTGACCGTTGTCCTGATCAGCTCGTTGTTGCGCGCCGAGAACCCCATTTTCTCCAGCGGCAACGGCTCGCCGGAAGCGAGAATACGCATCACCACGTCTTCGACGCCGCCTTGCGACGGGATGGTCGCGACACGCAGCTCGATATCCAGCGGGCCGTACTTCTTGAACTTGATCTTGCCGTCCTGCGGCTTGCGCTTCTCGGAAATATCGAGATCGCACATGATCTTGAGGCGTGTCACCAATGCATTGCGGTAGCTGGCCGGAACCTCGATGTAATTCAGGAGCGATCCGTCCTTGCGCACGCGAATCTGCGTCTTGGCCTTGCCTGGCGCCGGTTCGATATGGATATCCGAGGCCCCCATCCGATAGCTGTCTATGATGATCTTATTGACCAGTTTGACCAGTTCGTTGTCGGCGGCGGCGTTGACATCGTCCTGGCTGACCGTCGCGCTTTCTTCATCGTCCCCGAGGCTGGACAGCAGATCGTCCATCGACGATTCGTCGGCTGCAAAGCCACCGCCACCTTCGACGGATGATCCACCGCCGTAGAACAGATTCAGGGTTTGTATGAATTCGCGCTGCGTGCAAACTTTATAGGCCAGCCGGTGCTTGGGGAAAATGTTATTGACCACCCGCGAGGCCTGGATGCGCTCCGGGTCGGTGGTCAAAATCGACAATCCGTCCTGGGCTTCCTCGATGGGAACCCAGAGACCGCTTTCGACATATTCGCGCTTCAGGTTCTTCAGCAGGTCGGACGGTTTGATGCGATCCCCCTTGTAAGGCTCATAAGGGACCCCGAAGAAGCTGGACAGCGCCTTGCCCAAGGCCGGGATGCTGACCTGGAATTCGTCTATCAGCACTTCCTCGATATCGATGCCTTTGCGCCGTGCGGTGCGCGCCGCCAATTCGAATTCGGCCGCTGACAGCACCGCATCGGCCATCAGATAGTCATATTTGGTTTTGATGGGTTTGTTTTGCTGCCGCTGGCGAAGCGCTACCGCCATGGTTTGTGTCAACTCATGCACGGCCTCTTCGACCATCGTCGAAAACGGGTGCCCGGCCTTGTTGTTGATAACCTGAATGACGCCAACCAGACCGCCATTTTCGCCATCCAGGATCGGGGCGACCAGCATCTGCTTGGTGCGGTAACCGGTGCGCTTGTCCACTTCCTGCAAAAAACGCAGGTGCGAACTATAGATAGTCAGCTCATGCTGGTCATAGACATCCTTGATATTGAGCAGTTTTTTGTGCATTGCCGCATAGCCGGCGACACTTTGTTCTGCAATGGGCAGCTTGAGATCCTTGAATGAGTTCAGGCCGGTTTTGACCTTGGAAATAAGCGAGGTGCCGTCTTCGCTAACCACATAGATGGTCAGCCGGTCGGCATTGAACATCGTGCAGATGTCCTTGCTGACATCCAGCATGATTTCATCGATGTTGGCGGTGGCATGTATCTTGTTGATGACATGGTTGAGGCTCTTGGTGAGTTCGAGCTTGGCGCTCATTTCATCGGTATTGTTCGGCATGTTGGCGCTCATACTGATCTTGTCACGTCATACCGGCCTGGCATACAGCTATCGCTGGCCGGCGCCGGGTAATAGTATCCCGGTTTCCGCGGCGATATTACGCGCGGATGCCATGCGTCGTGGCAACCGGAAACCGGCTCCGATCCGATCAACATTCCGCTGTATGGTATACATGCCATAGTTGGCCTCTAAAAATCGAATTCTTGATTGTTCAGCAGCATTCCCGGGTGCGGCCTGCCCGCAAGATTCTCGATTTCCCGCATGGTCGGCTCGATCTCACCCGGCTTGAGATGGGTGATAAACACTTCCGCGTCGCGTTTGAATTTGGTCAGTTCTTCGCCCAGCAGGCTGGGGCATAGATGTTTGGAAAGGATCGCCAGATCTTTTTCGCTATTCGGAAATGCCGTCTCGATAATGAGGTAACGCAAGTTTTCAATTTTGTTGACTGCTTCCCATAGCGCATCATTCGTCGTGGTATCGCCGCTGAATACCAGGCTTGCAGTGCCGCTGTCCAGATGGTATCCCACTGCGGGGACGGTATGATTGGCCGGAATGGCGGTTATCCTGCGCCCGTTCAGGGCGACGGTTTCGCCCAGCTTGATGGGTTGGTAGCGCATAACCGGGCGTTGCGCATTCGGGAGCACGCTGAAATCAGGCCAGATTTTCCAGTTGAAAATATGCTGCTTGAGAATTTCCAGCGTTTCATCGGTCGCATAAATCGTCAGCGGGCGATCCCGCATGAACCCGACGCTGTCCAGCAGCAGCGGAATGCAGGCGATGTGGTCGAGATGGGAATGCGTGACGAAGATATGTCCGATTGCGGCCAATTCGGTCAGACCGAGTTCTCCCACCCCGGTGCCGGCGTCAATCAAAATATCATGGTCGAGCAAAAACGATGTGGTGCGCAGGTTCACACCGATTCCACCGCTGCATCCCAATACTCTGAGTTTCATAGTTTTGTCACCTTTATTTTGGTGAGCTTGTGGGTGGGCAGGCTCCATCTGCCCACGCGGGGCCGCGATCATTTGGTGGGCAGATGAAGCCTGCCCACCCTACGGTTACTTCGCGAACTTCGTAGTGCGTAGCCATATTTTTTTATTTCGTCTGGAACACAAACACGCCATCCCAATCCGCCGGTGGCGGATTGTTGCGGAAGTAGGCGATGCGTTCGGCATAAATACCGTATAACGCAGTTTTCGGCGACATGCGTTGCAGGTTCAACAGTTGCACTTCCGCCAGATCCCAATTCTGTTTGACATACAGGCGGCGAAACTCGTGGAACAACTTGATCTCGTCCTGCAGCGCCTTGTCCACTTCGCTCGCCAAGCCGATCGGCTCGTAAATCGCCACGGGCTTGTCTTTGCCTTTTACCCGCACCTGGTCGAGTTCGCGGTATACAAAGTCGGTTACGGTATTTTTGGTGTTCTCACCGACAACGATGCCCACTCCGTATTGCTTGGTAATGCCTTCCAGACGCGACGCCAGGTTCACATCGTCCCCCATCACCGTGTAAGCGACACGCACCTCGGAGCCCATGTTGCCGACACTGACGCGCCCGGTATTGATGCCTACGCCGATATGTATCTCGGGCCAGCCGCGCTCCTTGAAGCGCGGCTGCAATGTTTCCAGGGTCGCCAGCATTTCGAGCCCGGCTATGATGGCGTTGCGCGCATGGGACGGATCAAGCAATGGGGCGCCCCAGAACGCCATGATGCAGTCCCCCATGTACTTGTCTATGGTGCCGCGGTGTTTATAAACAATGCGCGATAACGGCGTCAGAAATTCATTCATCAACAGCGTTAATTCCTTGGCGTCCAGCCCTTCTGAAATGGTGGTGAAACTGCGCACATCCGAGAACAGGATGGTCATTTCGCGGCTCTCGCCCTCCATCGAAACGCTCCCGGGATTCTTGCTCATTTCATCCACCAGTTCGCTCGGCACATATTGCCCGAACAGACCGGTAATCTGGCGTTTGGTGCGCGATTCGACGAAGTAGCCGTAAGACATATCCACGGTGAACATCAGCGCGATCATCACCAGACTGTTGGCTACCGGCATCAAAATATTGACGTATTGCCAACTGGCCACGCTCAACCCCAGCGAGATGGCAAAAATGAACGCTATAAGCAGCATCGACTTGGCCGGGCCGAGTCGCGGCAACAGAAAGCTTAACGAGATGCCTATCAATAGCAGCCAAATCACTTCCGCGCCCATAATATAGGCGGGCTGCCCTTTCAAATTCTGGTCGAGGATCCCGGAAATCATATTGGCGTGGACTTCCACCCCCGGATAAACTTCCGATACCGGTGTGGCCCGCAGATCCAGCAATCCTGGCGCAGTCGTGCCTATCAGCACGATCTTGTCTTTCAGTTCTTTAATGTCGATGCGGTCATGCAATACGTCCGCGATGGAAATATACCGGAAGCTGCCCGCATTGCCGCGGAACGGCACGAGGGTAGTCACTTCGCGGTCCACGGGTATTTTTAACGCGCCGATCGCCGTATCCAGTTCCAGCCATTCCAGGCCGGCGTATCCGCTGGTTTTGCCCTCGGCAAAACCGGGCAGCAATTTCGGATGCCCGAGCAGGGTGCGCACCATCGCGAGCGACAGGGACTCGTAATATGCGCCATCGTATTCGGCCAGCATCGGCACACGCCTCACAACGCCGTCCGTATCCACGGCGGGATTGAAGTGCCCCGCCCTGGCTGCGACCTGTTGCAATTCGGGCAGATTGGCCCCGTAGCCGTTAAAAGACGTAAATGCTATAGGGCGGCTTTTGAATGAACCTGCCGGAAATGCCGGCTCCGGGAGCATCCCGGAGATGCTGCCTTTTTTTTCCGTCAGGTAGTATCCCAACACCACATTCCGGTTCTTGATCTTTTCGGCAAACAGATTGTCGTATTCGAGTTGCGGGCGGATTTGGGCAAGCGTGGTTTGGAACCTGGGGTCGTCCTTAAACTGGTTTTGTCCCAGCTTCTGCAATACCTTAAGCCCGGAACTCTCATCCTTTTCGGCAAACACCACGTCGAAACCTGCTACCGCGACGCCGTATTTGTCGAACAACTTGTCCATCAACAGGCCGAGCCGGTCGCGGCTCCACGGCCAGCGGCCTTCTTCCTTCAGGCTTTTTTCGTCGATGTCGAGGATGACGATGCGGTCATCCACCGTTTTCGGCATGGTCAGCCGCAAACGGTAATCGTAGACGATATCGGATAATTGATCGACAAAATGCAGCCGGTAAATATTGGCTGCATTGCCGGCAAAAAGCAAGACTATCAGCAGTCCGATACCGATCAAGAATGAATGTTTCTTCACGTAGTTCCCTGAACAGAGGACAGAGGACAGAGGACAGAAGACAGATTGTTGTGTGCCGCTGTGCGGCACGTTATATCAAGTTCGCGGCGTAGCCGCGACAACGCTTCTGTCCTCTGTCCTCTGTCTTCTGTCATCTGTTACCCCTTGAAATAGAATTCCATTTTCACCCCGGCCAGTTCGATCACATCGTGATCATTCATCTGATGCGGTTTGTCGCTCAGCGCCTGGCCGTTTACGGATGGGAAACTTGCACCCTCGACGTGGGTGATGAAATAGCCATGCGGGCGGCGGGTCAACACCGCCACCTGCACACCCGGCTTACCCAGGGTGGTCAGATTCTTCACCAGATCAAGCTCTTTGCCCGCATTGGGTCCGGTCAGGATTTGTATCGCGGCGGCTTGTGGCGCCACTGCCTGTGCGGTGGCGGCAACTTGCGCGGTTTCAACAGGGGGAGGGGCGCCGAACTTGCCGGTTTTTTCACCCGCCTCCGCAGTTCCTGCCTTGGGCATGCCGACTTGAGTGCTCATGAAATTGCCGGGTTCGGCAGGCTTTCCGGTTCCTGCCGCCGCCTGCTTTACCGGCGCCCGCAACACCATGGTTTTTTCGAAATCGGCAGGGGTGGTCTGGCTGGCTTGATCGTTGATGTATTTCATGCTGTATTTGCCGATGCCGATAACGTCATTGGGTTGCATAAAATGCTTTTTGACAACCACGCCGTTTACTTCCAGGCCGTTGGTGCTATCCAGATCCTCGAGAAAGGAATCGTTCAGTATGGTAACGATCGCCGCATGTTCGCCGCTCACCGCCAGGTTGTCCAGGATGATATCGTTGTGCGCCTTGCGCCCGATGGTCATGCGCTCTTTGTTGATGGGATATTCGTTGATCACCACCCCATCCATGCTGAGTATCAGTTTTGCCGCCATAGTATTACCCCTTCCCGCATACTAAATATTCAAGGGAACCTCTAAAAATCCACATTTCATCCCAACTGCTGCGTTGCGGAAAAAATTTCTTGCTTACATATCATACATATGCGGCGCTGCGAAATTTTTTCCACGCCTTGCATTTGGGCGAAATCTGAATTTTTAGAGGCTCCCTCAAGCCGATTATTTGTTAAACCAGTCGATCATTTTTGCGAACCAGCCGCGCGGCGCCGCAAATCCGCTTTTTATTTTTACCAGTATCACAGAAACATTATCGCGCCCGCCATTGTCGTTAGCCATCTGGATCAATTGTTCGGCGGCAAGCGGCAAATTTCCCTGCATCGCATGCAGCGTGGAACAGATATCGTCATCCTCGACCATATCGTTCAAACCATCCGAACAGAGCAGGTAAATATCGCCCACCCGCACATCATGCACATGGATTTCCGCCGTTATTTCGGCATCGATCCCGACCGCGCGCGTCACCAGGTTCTTGTTCTTGGAGTTGCGTGCATCTTCGACGCTGATCAGCCCGCTATCGATCTGTTCCTGCAGCAATGAATGGTCGCGGGTAATGCTTCCGAACGATTCGCCGCGCAGCCGGTACATGCGCGAATCGCCCACATGCCCGACGGCCACGCGGTTATCGTAAAACAGCCCGGCCACAATGGTCGTCCCCATTCCCGCATACTGGGGCTGGCTATGCGCCGCATGGAAGATTGAAGCGTTGGCTTTCTGGATGTTGTCGCGCAGTAACAGCACGCCCAGCTCCTCGCCGCTTTGCAGCCCTCTCCCCAATCCTCCCCCCAAGGGGGAGGAGGCGATCGTCCCTTCCCCCTCTGGGGGAAGGTTAGGATGAGGGTATACGCGCTCAATCGGGCTCGCATTTTTCAGTCGGCGGGCAATTTCCATGGCTGTTACCGAAACGGCAATACCGCTTGCGACCTCACCCGCATTGTAGCCGCCCATGCCGTCCGCCAACACCACCAGGCCGCAAGCGGCCTCGCATGCCACGCTATCCTCGTTGTGGGAGCGCACCATGCCGGGGTTGGTCTGGCTGACTATTTCCAAAGCATCTTCCACTTTCATGGCTTACCCCCCAGGCTGGCGGCGCATTTGCGCAATGCGCCGGCCATCTCAGCACCGTTTGCATAACGGTCTTCATTCTTCTTGGACAGCGACTTGTTGATGATCGCCGCCAAGCATGGCGGCAAATCCGGGCGAATGCTTAAAATGTCGGTATGCGCTTCATTGGCGATACGGTACATCAACTGCGCCATCGAGTCCCCCACGAACGGAAGCTTACCACAAGCCAGTTGATACAAGCTTGCGCCCAGCGAGAACAGGTCTGACTCGCCCCCGATTTTCTTGCCGGCCAACTGTTCCGGCGACATATACGACGGTGTGCCCAATACCATGCCGGTTTTGGTCTTGCTCGAATCGGTAATACGCGCGATGCCGAAGTCGGTCACCTTGGGCGTGTCCGTCTCCGGGTCGTACATGATGTTGGCGGGCTTGATGTCGCGGTGAACCACATTCTGTTTGTGAGCATAGTCCAGCGCGTCGGCGACGCGCGCGACGATGCTCATCACCTTGGGCAACGGCAGCAGATTTTCCGGCTTGGTGTAAGGGACCAAGTCTTTGCCCTTGAGGAATTCCATCGCGATGTAGGCCAGATCGTGCTCCTCGCCCGCATCGTAAATCGACACGATATTCGGATGGTTCAAACGTCCCGCCGTCTCGGCTTCGCGGAAGAAACGCTCTTTCACATCCTGCAGTTCGTCGGCCTCGAACTCCTGCGACAGAGCCATGGTTTTGATCGCCACCACCCGGCCGATCTTGGGGTCTTTGCCGTAATACACCACGCCCATCGCGCCCTTGCCGAGCTCTTTCTCGATTTCGTAGCGGCCCAGCATCGGTTTGGAGATACCCTCCTTGCCCAGCACCATGGTGCTGGCATTGCTCTTGCCGGACGTGCCGCCGAGTATCACCGTTTCCGACATCGCCTTGGATTGCACCAGGCGCGCTTCAAGGTCGCGGAACTTGGGATTATATTCCGCCATGTATTTGAATACCGACTCGGCCTTGTTGAACTGGCGCTTGCGCTCGAAATCCAACCCCAAGTTATACAACACCTCCATCAGGCTGTCGTCGATCGGAACCTTGCGGAACTTGTCGAACGCAATATCCAGTTGCCCCTGCCCTTGAAAAGCCAGGCCGAGCATACGGTTGCTTTCGGCCGATTCGGCGTCGGACTTCTGCTTGCCTTTTTCGGTCAGCAGGAAACGCTTGGTGGTCAGCAATAAATGCCCGGCCAGCAACAATGTGGCGGGCAGCATCAACTGCAGCCATAAGGCCTGCGTCGTCATCAACACGAAATGCGTCGCCAGCAGCGCCGCGAACAATGCGCCCGTCACCGCCGCACCGATGGCCGCGCTCAAGCGCGGCAACAGTAGAATCAGATAAAGCGCGACCAGCAGGAATACGCCGATTTTCGCCATCGCCGCCCAGCCTGGCACAACGAAGAAATCACCCTTGAGGATACTTGATACCGAATGCGCCAGAATAAGCGCGGGAGGCATGCCCGCAGAAACCGGCGTCACTTGCAACGCGCCGACACCGGCCGCCGTCGCGCCGATCAGCACGATTTTGTCGCGATATTTTTCCGCCGGAATTTTGCCTGTAAACACATCATAGAAAGAATCCACAGGAAAGGCGGGCCGCCCATCGTTATCTTTATAGAAATAGGTGTGCATTTCCACGGCCTGGCCGGTAGCAATTTTCTGGTTGCCCAACTGCACGCCTTCACCCAGATTGACCTGTATATCCTTGGGTCCGAGATTGAGGCTTCTGGCCGCCAGCATCAATGACAGCGAGGGGAAATATTGATTGTAGTGGCCCACCACCAAGGGCTCGGCGCGAACCGCACCGTCCACATCCGGAAAACTGTTCAGGTGGCCGATGGACAGCGCCTTGCTGCCCAACGCCGGAATCGGCGACAGGGCGCTCACTGAAGGCAGCGGCATCGCGCCGGAGCCGCTGGCATCTTTCACGTTGGCGAGATTGTTCATCAGCACATAGTCCGGCAAAGGTCTATCCGGTTTGCCTTGCGGCTCGCCCAATTCGAAGAACATGGACAGCAGCACATTGTTGGCCTTGGTCATGCTTTCGCTGAGTTTCTTGTCGTTATCGAGATTTTTTGCGGCCTCCAGCAGCAGCGCATCAAGCTGGGGTAATTCGGCCGGATTGGCATGGGAGGCCGTGTTTGCCGGACTCACGGCGCTTGCCGCAACCAATGCGCCAGCCATGCTTTCAGGGCTGGCATTTTCCAGCCCGGCGGGGGCTTCCAGCAAGGAACCCTTGCCGAGCAGTTCGGCAATCTTGTGAATGTAGGCCAGTCCCGCATCGACCTGTGGTTCGAAGAAAAAGGCGGTATGACCAATCACCTTGGCGTGGCCTCCAGCGAGGATATCCACCATTTTGGCGTGAATCGCGCGCGGCCAAGGCCAGCGCCCCAGATTGGCGATGCTCTGCTCGTCGATCGCGATCACCGCAATCTTGTCGCTCGGCGTGCGCGAAGAGGCCAGCACACCCAGGTCATAAGCCTTGCGCTCCAGGCTCTGCATCAGGCCGCTGTTCGCACCGGACAGAAACACCAATGCGACCAGCAAACCGACGAACCAGTCCTTTTTCCAGAACGACCACTTGTTCATTGCCACCCCCTGATACCCATTGCCGGGCAAGTTGCGCTACGGATATTAAAGTATTTCGCAACAATACACCACAACCCTTTTGATTTATTACGGATTATCCGGGTTATTCAATTGCGCGATCGATGGGTGAATTTCAACTCTTTGTGATTTGTCTTTCGCATTTTTTGAGTGAAAATTGACAATGCAATGACTATGAAATGAAAATGGGCTGGCGCAGTAATGCCCATCGTCACGGGAAAAACTATTTGGGCAGGCTGGCGCGCGCCTTTACAATCGCGGCGGCAACCTGATTTGGCGCGGTTCCGCCGACATGGTCGCGGCTGGCGAGCGAACCTTCCAGCGACAGCACCTGATACACGTCTTCGCCGATCAGTGCGGAGAATTGCCGCAATTCGGAGAGAACAATTTCGCTCAGGTCGCAGCCGCGCTGTTCGGCGGAGCGCACCGCCAGCGCCACGGCTTCGTGCGCATCGCGGAACGGCAAGCCTTTCTTCACCAGATAATCGGCCAGATCGGTCGCGGTGGCGTAGCCTTGCAAAGCCGCGCTGCGCATGGCTTCCGGCTCGACTTTTATGCCGCCGATCATGGCGGCGTAGATGTTTAGCGTTTGCGTCAGCGTTTCGACGGTGTCGAACAGCGGCTCCTTGTCTTCCTGGTTGTCCTTGTTGTAGGCCAGCGGCTGGCCTTTCATCAGCGTGAGCAGCGCGACCAGATGGCCGTTGATGCGCCCGGTCTTGCCGCGCACCAGCTCCGGCACATCGGGATTTTTTTTCTGCGGCATGATGCTCGACCCGGTGCAGAAGCGGTCGGCGATGTCGATGAAGCCGAAGCGCGGGCTCATCCACAGGATCAGCTCTTCGGAGAAGCGCGACAGATGCGTCATGATCAGCGCGGCGCAAGCGGTGAATTCGATGGCGAAATCGCGGTCCGAAACCGCATCCAGCGAGTTCTCGCAGACGCCGTCAAAACCCAGCAGGTCGGCGACATATTCCCGCTTTATCGGATAACTGGTTCCGGCCAGCGCCGCCGCGCCCAGCGGCAAACGGTTGACGCGCTTGCGGCAATCACCCAACCGCTCCGCATCGCGCTTGAGCATCTCGAAATACGCCATCAGGTGATGCGCGAAGCTGACCGGCTGCGCGACCTGCAAGTGGGTAAATCCGGGCATGATGGTATCCGTATGCTGCTCGGCGAGGTCGAGCAGCGCGGTTTGTAGCGCCTTGATAAAGCCGAGCAGGTCGTCGATCGAATGGCGCAGATACAGCCGCATATCCGTCGCCACCTGGTCGTTGCGCGAACGCCCGGTGTGCAGGCGCTTGCCTGCATCGCCGACCAGCGCGGTGAGGCGCTTTTCGATGTTGAGGTGCACATCCTCCAGGTCGAGCGACCATTCGAATTCTCCGCCGATGATTTCGTTTTCGATTTGCCCGAGGCCGCGCTGGATGTCTTTCATATCCTGCGCGGTGATGATGCCGCAGGCGGCCAGCATCTGCGCGTGCGCCCGCGAGCCTTGAATGTCGAACACGGCCAGCTTGTGGTCGAAGCTTATCGACGCCGTATAGCGCTTCACCAGTTCTGCCACCGGTTCGTTAAAACGCCCCGACCAGATATCTTTTTCGTTTTTATCTTGCATTGGATCTTGCATTGTTGCCCCCACTTAATCCCCGAAAGGCGGTAAGATTTCCCACCATGAATGAAGCGAGCAGTATAAAACAAAATACCCTGCCCGATGCGTTGCCAAACTTTCGCAATCTCGGCATCACATTGCGTATCCTGCTGGTCAGCAACGGGCTGGCGCTGTTGCAGGCATTGTTGCAGGCAGGCAGATGGGCGGAAGTGCCGCAGATCATGATGCAGATCGCCTCGCTGCTCACGCCGATATTATTGTCTGCTTTGCTGCTGCTATGGGTGGCTCAACCCTGGCTGGACCGGCTTGACTATTGGCGCGGCGTGCTGGCAGTGAATGCGCTGGCGGTGATGTTGACGCTGTCTGTCTATTACTTTGGCGGCGAGCTGTATCGCCCGCTGGGCAGCGATGTCGCCTGGTTCGATACGGTGCGCTACGCGTTGCTCGGCGTGCTGGTGTGCAGCGTTTTACTGATATATTTCCGCTGGCGCAGCCAGGTTCTGTCACGCGCTTTGGACGACGCGCGTTTACAGGTGTTGCGCGCCCGCATCCGGCCGCACTTTCTTTTCAATACCATCAATGCCGTGCTCGGCATCGTGCGCGCCCAACCAAAGCAGGCTGAAACCGCGCTGGAAGACATGGCGGATCTGTTCCGCATGGCGATGTCGGATGCGCAAGACCTCGTGCCGTTGCGCCAGGAAATCGAGTTGAGCAAGCAATATATCGCCCTCGAACAATTGCGCATGGGCGAACGGTTGCGCGTGGATTGGAAAATTCAGGATGTGCCGGGCGATGTGCTGATCCCGCCGCTGTTGTTGCAGCCCTTGCTGGAAAATGCCGTATATCACGGTATCGAATCGTTGCCGCAAGGCGGCTGCATCGCCATCGAATTGGGCCGCAACGGAAATGAGATGCGGCTCAAGGTAGAGAACCCTTGCATGCCGCGCGGCAATGAACCGCAAAATGTCCCGCAGGGACTATCGCCTCCTGATGGTGCAGGCAATTCCACGGGTTCTTTCATATCCGGCAAATTGACACGGCCGCACACCGGCAACAAAATGGCGTTGCAGAATATCCGCGAACGCCTGTCGCTGTTGTTCGATGCCGAGGCGCGCTATCAGGTTGAAAGCGGCAAGGATTTTTATCGCGTGGAGATAGCGTTGCCCTATATGAAGGAGAAAACAACATGAGCACCATCGAACTGGCCCTGCGGGTTTTCATCGTGGACGACGAGCCGCCCGCGCGCAATCGGCTGCGCGATCTGTTGCACGATTGCAGCGAGCAGTTGGCGCTGGAAGTGGTTGGCGAGGCGGGCAACGGCCAGGAGGCGTTGAACAAGCTGATGGAAACGCCCGCCGATGTGGTGTTGCTGGACATCCGGATGCCGCAGATGGACGGTATCGAGCTCGCGCAACACATTCAAA
This sequence comes from Nitrosomonadales bacterium, assembly GCA_016218475.1. Classification (GTDB taxonomy): domain Bacteria; phylum Pseudomonadota; class Gammaproteobacteria; order Burkholderiales; family Gallionellaceae; genus Gallionella. Next base: position 13,579 of record JACREB010000025.1, read on the forward strand.
AAATGCCCCAGCCCGTCCTGGGTTCTGCCGATGGGCCAATTCAAAGTCCGCCGAAGTGGCCGCCGGTGATCATCTTCACCACCGCCTACGATACTTACGCAATCAAGGCATTCGAGCTGCACGCGATCGATTACCTGCTCAAGCCGATCCGCCTCGGGCGCCTGTTCGAAGCGCTCACCCGCGCGCGCGAAGCCGTGCCGGTGCAAACCGAAGTGCTGCGCGAACTGCTGCCCGAACCGCGCAAATTTCTTTCCATTCACGAGCGCGGCAAGATTCATCTGATCCCCGTCGAGAAAGTGTTGTTCCTGCGCGCCGAGCTGAAATATGTCACGGTGCGCACCGCCGAGCGCGAATACCTGCTCGAAGAATCGCTCACCGCCCTGGAAAAGGAATTCGCCACGCGCTTCGTGCGGGTTCACCGCAACTGCCTGGTCGCCAAGGAAGCCATCGAAGGCTTCGAAAGAGGGGGTGGCGAAGAAGGCGAGGGCAGCGGCTGGATGGTCAAGCTGAAAGGACTGGACGAACTCCTCGCGATCAGTCGCCGCCAGCAGCATATCGTCAAGGAGTTCGGTTAAAAACTCACATTTCATCCCAACTGATGAACTACTAGCCATTCGACTAGGCTGCCAAAAGACGCCAGCCAAGTCGCTGGTTATGCTGCGTTGCGGAAAAAATTTAGTTCCGGCCAACCTAAAGGTTACCCTTCACTGAAACTTCGTTTTCTTGCTTGCATATAACACATATGCGGCGCGGCGTAATTTTTTACGCGCCTTGCATTTGGGCGAACTCTGAGTTTTTAGAGGGCGTAGAGTTTACTGCTTTTCCAGACAGGCTAAGTAAATCGCCGCATCCGGCTGGGTTTTGTCGCGCTGTGCCTGCCAGACCATTTCGCCGAGACATTCCATCATGCGGTGTTGCGCGTCGTGCTCCGATCCGTATTGTTGCGTCAGCCGCACGAAATGCGCGCGTATTCCCGCCGGTTGGTCGGTGGAGATTTGCTCTTCGATGGCGAGGTGCATCATCAGGTGTAGGAACGGGTTGGTTGTTCCGTGTTCCGGCAGGTAATCCTTATCCTGGTGGCGTTCCGGGTTCTCCAGCACCGCGTGATATCCGGGATGCTTGCCGATGAGCTGCGCGGCGAGGTCTTCCAGCGGCGTGAGCAATTCACCGGCTCTACGTTTGCGCCAGGACTCGAATAAAAAGTTGCGCGCGTCGTCGCGTGACGGGTTAAAGAACATCAGAATACCTTCAGCAATTTGTCATTCCGGCGTTCCCTCTCTTCTTACTGTGTCACAGTAAGACTCTCCATCTCTCCCCCAGCGGGGGAGAGGGTTAGGGAGAGGGTTGCCGGTTAAATTTTTATAGATACTCATCAGGTTACTTTCTCCTGGTACTCGCACAAATCCATTATCAAACACTGGCCGCATTTCGGTTTGCGCGTCTGGCAGACATATCGCCCGTGCAGGATCAGCCAATGATGCGCATTGTGCTTGAATTCGTCCGGCACGAATTTGAGCAACTGGCGCTCCACCTCCAGCACATCCTTGCCGGGGGCAATTCCGGTGCGGTTGGCGACGCGGAACACATGCGTGTCAACCGCGATGGCGGGCTGCCCGAAAGCGGCGTTGAGTATCACGTTGGCGGTCTTGTGCCCCACGCCGGGCAAGGCTTCCAGCGCTTCGCGGGCTTGCGGCACGGTGCCGCCATGCTGTTCCACCAGCAGGCGGCAGGTCTGCATCAGGTGCTTGGCTTTTGTCTTGTATAGCCCGATGCGCTGCACGTACTCGCGCAGTTTTTCCTCGCCGAGATCGAGCATCGCCTGCGGCGTGTTGGCGGCCGGAAATAATTGCCGCGTGGCGGCATTGACGCTGACATCCGTAGCCTGCGCCGAGAGCAGCACCGCCACCAGCAGCTCAAACGGCGTGGAATATTCCAGCTCTGTTTTCGGATGCGGATTTGCCGCTTGCAGGCGCAAAAAGATTTGCGAGCATTTGTTTTGCGGGCTTCCGGATTTGGACGCTGCTTGTCGTTTTTGTGCGTTCATAAGGGTAATATAAATTGGGTCACGTAGTCTTACTGTGTCACAAAGCGCTGAAGGGCGCATTGCGGCGTTAAAATCAGGCTCAAAATGCTCATTTACTACATGTAAACTCCGCTTTTTGCGAGTTGGGCGGCAACGGCAAGCCGCCCATCCCTGCTTGACCCACTTC
>JACREB010000026.1 GCA_016218475.1 Nitrosomonadales bacterium
AGTGGGTCAAGCAGGGATGGGCGGCTTGCCGTTGCCGCCCAACTCGCAAAAAGCGGAGTTTACATGTAGTAAATGAGCATTTTGAGCCTGATTTTAACGCCGCAATGCGCCCTTCAGCGCTTTGTGACACAGTAAGACTAATGGATTGTCCGGGTTTAACGGTTGCTGCCGTTATTGCCGCGCCCGAGCGCATAACTCGGGCGATCACTGCCGCTACGGCGTGGCGCACTGTTGCCGCCGCGATTACCGAAACTGCGCTCCTGGCTGCGCGGTTGGCCATGACCCGTGCCTTGGCCGCGACTTTGCCCGCCAAAACCCTGACCGCCGCCAACCCCCGGGGTATGACCCCGGGTGGCCTGACCGTGCCATTGGCCGTGGCCTTCCTTCCGTCCGGTATGACTGTGACGGCTGTCCGGTGCGCTATGGTGGAAACCGGCGCCGCGAACCTGTCCTGGGCCCCCTGATGTATTGAAGGACGAAGGATTGCCATGCCCGGCAAAACTGCCAGTGCGATTGCCGCCGAGGCCGCCAGCTTTGCCGCCGCCGAATCCTCCGCCACCGCTGCGGCGAGAGCCGCTGTTGCCGCGCGGGCGATCCGGCGAAGGGCCGCCGGTACGCAGTTTGTACTTGGGCTCCAGGCCTTCGATGGTGTGCATCTTGATGTTTTGTTCGGTGAATCGTTCGATGCGCTTCAGTATTTGCGCGTCGCGGTTCGAGGCAAACGAGATGGCGATGCCGGATGCGCCGGCGCGCCCGGTGCGCCCGATACGGTGCACATAGTCTTCGGCGAACTTGGGCAGGTCGAAGTTGATCACATGCGAGATGCCGCGCACGTCGAGGCCGCGTGCCGCCACATCGGTGGCGACCAATACGCGCAGATTGCCGTTGCGCATGTTGAGCAGGGTGCGGTTGCGTTCGCGCTGGCTCATGTCGCCGTGCAACGCCGCGACGGAATGGCCCTGCGCGGACAATTGGTCGGCGAGGCTGTCGGCATCGCGCTTGGTGGCGGTGAATACCAGAGCCTGATTGATATCCACGCCGGTCAGCAGATGGCTGAGCATCTTGTTCTTGTGCGCCACATCGTCGGCAAACATCATGCGCTGCTCGATGTTCTCGTGCTTGTCTTTGGCGGCCGAGACGGTGATGCGCTTCGGCGTCTTGAGCAGGCGCGAGGCCAGATTGCCGACCACGCCGTCGAGCGTCGCGGAGAACAGCAAGGTCTGGCGTGTCTTGGGTGTGGCCTGCGCGATGCGTTCCACATCATCGACAAAACCCATGTCCAGCATGCGGTCAGCTTCGTCGAGGATCAGCACTTCCAGACGCGAGAAATCGATGCGGCCGCGCTCCAGATGATCGATCAATCGGCCCGGTGTGGCGACCAGAATATCCACGTGGCCGGACAACAAACGGTTCTGCACCGGGTAGGGCATGCCGCCCAGAATGCTGATGATCTTGAAACGCATGTTCTTGCCGTACTTGGTGGCGGCATCGCAGACTTGCTGCGCCAGTTCGCGGGTCGGGGTCAGCACCAGAACGCGCGGGCCTTTGCCGGGCAGTGCGGAAGGGGTGGCCAAGCGGTTCAGCACGGGCAGAATGAACGCGGCGGTTTTGCCGCTGCCGGTTTGCGCCGAGGCCATCAGGTCATGCCCGGCGATAATTTCAGGGATGGCCTGCGCCTGGATCGGCGTGGGCTCGGTGTAGCCGGTATCGGCAATCGCCTTGAGAATGGCGGCGTTTAAATTCAGATTTTCAAATGACATGGTACTTCCTTTATTATAATCAAAGGGAATCCGTTTCACCCTGCTGAACTGGATCAGGCATGGCGAATTTTCGGTTCCCCGAGGCAGGCGCAGACAGTATGACTACCTGTTATTCAGGCAGAAGATTAACCGGCGCATAAAACATCGTCGCTAACCGGAAAACCCAGAATTTCTTGATGAGTTTTTTTGACAGGCGCGATTTGCATGCGCGCGAGAGATAGGTCAGAAAACGATGAACCAATGCCGCAATGTGCGGCAAGGCGCGCATTATACGGGTGGAAAAAATAAAAGCCAGCGATATTTTTTGGCGCTCTGGCCGTGATGGGCTAATATGTGTCCCGCTTCAGAAATGCCTCCATTGCCGCATGACTAAACAAGGCCGCAATAGAGATAACCCGGGATATGCAAATGAGCCAGATTGAAGATCACAGGACTGAAGCCTCACTCATAGAGAAGGAGTTGATGAGAAAAATGTTGGCTCTCGGCCTGGATTGGCATGACGGCGCAACAATGATGAAGCTGGCGGCTGAGTGCAAGACTTTCGGGTCCGAGCAGGCGCAGGCCGCGTTTGCGTCGAACGACGCGCAGGCCAAGACAAAGGCGGAAATTTTCGTATTGGCATCCTTGATGATGAAGACGATGGGAAGCGCCGCAAACGAAAGCCGGGAAGTGCATGGAGGGGAAGTCTGGAAGGCTTTCGGCAAGCATTTGTACGAATAATAATCCTGTATACCTCAATTGCACCACGAATAACACAGAGATCACGAAGATTCTTCAAGGAGTTGCGTGATATTTGGCAATCACCGACAAGGCGAATTCAATTTCTGGGATAACTCGTTGTTTTTCTTCGTGGTGAAGGGATTATCCCGTTTTCCTCTGTGCTAGAATGCGCGCCCTTTTCATGTAGCAAGGCTGTTTCCATGTCCCGCGAAATTCGCAATATCGCCATCATCGCCCACGTCGATCACGGCAAAACCACTTTGGTGGACAAGCTGCTCAGCCAGGCAGGCACGTTCGCTTCACACCAGCATGTCGCCGAGCGCGTGATGGACAGCAACGATCTGGAGCGCGAACGCGGCATTACCATTCTGGCGAAGAATTGCGCGGTCGATTACGAAGGCGTGCATATCAATATCGTCGATACCCCCGGGCATGCCGACTTCGGTGGCGAGGTGGAGCGCGTGCTGGGCATGGTGGACAGCGTGCTGCTGCTGGTAGACGCGGTGGAAGGGCCGATGCCGCAGACCCGCTTTGTTACAAAAAAAGCACTGGCATTGGGCCTGCGCCCGATCGTGGTGATCAATAAAGTGGATCGCGACGGTGCGCGCTCCGATTGGGTGATCAACAAGACTTTTGATTTGTTCGACAAGCTCGGCGCGACCGAGGAGCAACTGGATTTTCCGGTGGTGTATGCGTCTGCATTGAACGGCTACGCCACGCTAGAGCTCCCCTCTGATGGAGCTACTGGTGAAACTAGCCATCTGACTAGGCTGTCCAAAAACGACAGCCAAGTCATTGGTTATAGCCATTCGACTAGGCCATCAAAAAACGATGGCCAAGTCGCTGGTTATCCCTCCGGGGGTGGGGGAGATATGCGCCCGTTGTTCGATGCGATTCTCAAGCATGTGCCCGCGCCGGATACAGATGTGGATGCGCCGCTGCAATTGCAGATTTCCGCGCTGGATTATTCCAGTTTCGTCGGTCGCATCGGTGTGGGCCGCGTGCGACGCGGCCGCGTCAGGCCGGGGCAGGATGTGATGGTGTTGAGCGGCAACAACCCGCCGAAACGTGCGCGCATCAACCAGGTGCTCGGCTTCAGGGGTATCGAGCGCGTGCCGTTGGCTGAAGCCTTGGCGGGCGATATCGTGCTGATTAACGGTATCGATGAAATCGGCATCGGTGTGACGTTGGCCGATGTGAACCGGCCGGAAGCCCTGCCGATGCCCAAGGTGGACGAGCCGACGCTGACCATGAACATGATGGTCAACACTTCGCCGCTGGCCGGGCAGGAAGGCAAGTTTGTCACCAGTCGCCAGATTCGCGAACGCCTGAACAAGGAATTGCTGGTGAACGTGGCATTGCGTGTCGAGGATACAAATGAAACCGACGTATTTTTACTGGCCGGGCGCGGCGAATTGCACCTGACCATTTTGCTGGAGAACATGCGCCGCGAAGGCTTTGAAATGGGCGTGGGCAAGCCGCGCGTGGTGTACCGCGAGATCAACGGCGAGAAATGCGAGCCTTTCGAGGTGCTGACCGTGGACGTGGAGGACACCAACCAGGGCGCGGTGATGGAAGAGCTGGGCCGCCGGCGCGGCGACTTGCAGGACATGCAGCCTGACGGGCATGGCCGCGTGCGGCTGGAATACCGCATTCCGGCGCGCGGGCTGATCGGCTTCCAGTCCGAATTCATGACCATGACGCGCGGCACCGGCATCATGGCGCACGTGTTCGATGATTACGCGCCGGTCAAGGCCGACATGCCCGGTCGCCGCAACGGTGTGCTGATTTCGGCGGAGCACGGCGAAGCGGTGGCTTACGCGTTGTGGAAGCTGGAAGATCGCGGGCGCATGTTCGTATCGCCCGGCGACAAGCTGTACGAAGGCATGATCATCGGCATGCACAGCCGCGACAATGACTTGGTGGTTAACCCGATCAAGGGCAAACAACTGACCAACGTGCGCGCATCGGGCACCGATGAAGCGGTGCGCCTGACCCCGCCGATCCGCCTGACGCTGGAATCTGCCGTGGAGTTTATTGACGATGATGAGCTGGTGGAAATCACCCCATTATCCGTCCGTATGCGTAAACGTTTTTTGTCGGAAATCGAGCGCAAGCGCGCATCGCGCGGGTAGTAGCCCGTTGCCGTGTTTCGCATCATGAATGGCGGGCCGGAAACGGCCCGCTTTTTGTGGTCTTTATTTATGGCCTGCAACAAGCGTTATTTGCGATGGTAAGATGCGCGCTCTTAATATTTTTCAAGAGTGATAATGAAGCTGGCAATTGCACAAATCAACTGTGTGCTGGGCGATCTCGCGGGAAATGCCGGCAATATTTTGCGGTGTGCCGAACAGGCCAAACTGCAGGGCGCTCAACTATTATTGACCCCCGAGCTCAGTCTGTGCGGATATCCGCCGGAAGACCTGTTGTTGCGCGACGGGTTTTACCGGGCATGTGAGCGTGCGTTGGCCGATCTTGCCGGAAAAATATCGGGCATTGCCGTGGTGGTCGGGCATCCGCATGAACTGGGCGGGAAACGCTACAACGCGGCTTCGCTGCTTCGTGATGGTGAAATCGCCGCGACTTATCTCAAACATGAGCTGCCGAATTACTCAGTATTTGATGAGGAGCGTTATTTCGATCATGGCGACGAGCCCTGCATTTTTGAGGTCGAGGGCGTCAGTTTCGGGCTGAGCATCTGTGCCGATATTTGGGAGCCAGAGGCAGCGCTCCGCGCGCGCGATGCGGGCGCGCAAGTGCTGCTGGTATTGAATGCATCTCCTTATGCCATGAACAAGCAGGAATCACGCTACCGCGCCATTCGTGAACGGATCGCGGAAGCCGGTATGGCGGTCGTTTATGCCAACCTGGCGGGCGGGCAGGATGAGCTGATTTTCGATGGAGGCTCGTTCGCCATGGATCGGAACGGTGGTTTGACCGCGCAGGGCAAGCACTTTGAAGAAGATTTGTTGATGCTGGAAATGCAGGATGATTTGCGGCCAGCCGGTGAAAAGGCTGCGGCACTGAGCGAAGAGGCAGGCGTCTATCGCGCATTGTGTCTCGGTGTTCGGGATTACATCGGCAAGAACCGCTTTCCGGGTGTGTTGCTGGGGCTGTCGGGCGGGATCGATTCGGCGTTGACATTGGCGATAGCGGCCGACGCGCTGGGCGCGGATAAAGTCCATGCGGTAATGATGCCGTCGCCCTATACCGCGCAGATCAGCCTGGACGACTCGCGCGAGATGGTAAAAACCCTCGGCGTGCGCTATGACGAATTTCCCATCGAGGCGATGTTACAGAGCTATATGGCCACGCTGGATGCTGCTTTCGCGGGACGCGATGTGGATACCACTGAAGAGAATCTGCAGGCGCGCATCCGTGGCACCTTGCTGATGGCCTTGTCGAACAAGCTCGGCTCACTGGTGCTGACCACCGGCAACAAATCCGAAATGACCGTGGGCTATGCCACGCTGTACGGCGATATGGCGGGCGGTTTTGCGGTATTGAAGGATGTCAGTAAAACGCTGGTGTACCGCCTGGCCCGTTACCGCAACACGCTGGGGCAGGTGATCCCGGAACGCATCATCACGCGCCCGCCGAGCGCCGAATTGCGCGCCGACCAGACCGATCAGGACAGCTTGCCGCCCTACGATGTGCTCGACGCCATCATGGCTTGCTATGTCGAACAAAATCTCCCGATCCCTGAAATCATCGCGCGCGGCTATGCCGAAGCGGATGTTCGCCGCGTGGTACACCTGATCCGCATCAGCGAATACAAACGCCGCCAATCCGCGGTGGGCATCCGCATCACAGAACGCAGCTACGGGAAGGACTGGCGGTATCCGATCACGGTGCGCTATCAAGACAGCTTCTAAGTTAATTCCCCTTAAGCGCGAATTTTGCTACAATGCGCCACGTTTTGAGATGGGCTTCGAGCCCGTTTTTTATTTGTGGGCAGTATTTTATGGATGTGGCGAAGCTGGTCGAAACGACAGTAAACGGCTTGGGTTATGAGCTGGTTGATTTCGAGCGCTCGGGGCGCGGCATGTTGCGCGTGTTCATCGACAAGCTTGGAGGCGTTTCGCTGGACGATTGCCGGGCGGTGAGCAATCAATTGACGCGGCTGTTCCCGGTCGAGAACGTCGATTATGAACGCCTGGAAGTTTCGTCGCCGGGACTGGACAGGCCGCTGAAGAAGGAGGCGGATTTTGTGCGGTTTGCCGGCCAGAAGGCGCAGATCAAGCTGCGCATGCCGATGGCGGGGCGAAAGAATTTTACCGGCGTGATAGGTGCGGTGAGTGGCGGGATTTTGCGGTTGGATATGGACGGCAGCCAGGTAGCGATCGAGCTGTCGAATTTGGACAAGGCACGTTTGGTGCCGGTTTTGTAGGGTGCGTTTTACGCACCATGGTGCGCACAGCGCACGCTACGCATACAGGTAATTAGCCGGAGAAAATAGTATGAGCCGTGAAATTTTGTTGCTGGTGGATGCGCTTTCGCGTGAAAAGAGCGTGGACAAGGAGGTCGTGTTCGAAGCGCTGGAGTCGGCTCTTGCTTCTGCGACCAAAAAACGTTTTTCCGATGAGGCGGACGTGCGTGTTCAGATAGACCGCAATACCGGCGAATACGAATCTTTTCGCCGTTGGGAAGTGATGGATGACGAGACGTTCGAGACGCCGGACATCCATATCAAACTGGAAGAAGCGCAAAAGCGCAACCCCGATATCCAGCTCGGCGAATTTATCGAGGAACCGCTGGAATCCATTGATTTCGGGCGTATCGGGGCGCAAGCCGCAAAGCAGGTGATTTTCCAGAAGATCCGCGATGCCGAGCGCGAGCAGGTGCTGAGCGACTTTATGGATCGCAAGGAGCACCTGATTTCCGGCACGGTGAAACGGCTTGAGCGAGGCAGCGCGATTATCGAATTCGGCAAGATCGAAGCCTTGCTGCCGCGCGAGCAAATGATCCCGAAGGAAAATTTGCGAATCGGCGACCGCGTCAAGGCGCATTTGTTGCGCGTGGATCGCAGTGCGCGTGGCCCGCAGGTGATCCTGTCGCGCACCTCAAACGAATTGCTGGTCAAGTTGTTCGAGCTGGAAGTGCCGGAGATCGAGGAAAACCTGCTGGAAATCGTCAGTGCCGCACGCGATCCGGGTTCACGCGCAAAGATCGCGGTGCAATCGCACGACCCGCGCATCGACCCCATCGGTACCTGCGTCGGGATGCGCGGCTCCCGCGTGCAGGGCGTGACCAATGAACTCGCCGGTGAACGCGTGGATATCATTCTTTGGGCGGAAGATCCGGCCACTTATGTCATCAACGCGCTGGCTCCCGCCGATGTGAGCAGCATTGTGGTGGATGAAGAGAAGCACAGCATGGACGTGGTTGTCGAAGAGGAAAATCTGGCGCAAACGATTGGCCGCGGTGGCCAGAACGTGCGCCTGGCCAGCGAATTGACCGGATGGGAGCTCAACATCATGACTGTCGAACAGTCCAATGAAAAGCATTCCGTGGAGTTCTCCAAAACGCGTGCGGTATTCATGGAGAAACTGGATGTGGACGAAGAAGTTGCCGACATCCTGGTGCAGGAAGGTTTCAATACGCTGGAAGAAGTGGCGTACGTGCCGCTGGAAGAAATGCTGGAAATAGAGCCTTTCGACGAAGCGACGGTGAACGAGTTGCGCAGCCGCGCGCGCAATGCCTTGCTGACTGCGGCGATTGCCAGCGAAGAACAGGTAGAACATGGCATTGAAGATTTGCTCAAGCTGGAAGGCATGGACGAGCAAACCGCGCGCACGCTGGCATCCAAGGGTGTGGCGACGCAGGAGCAATTGGCGGATTTGGACGTGGATGAGCTGGTGGAACTTTCCGGTATGGACAGCGGACGTGCCAACACGTTGATCATGACGGCGCGCGCGCCTTGGTTTGCTTGAGCCGGCAAGGACGGTAATGGGAAAAATGAACATAGCGCAGTTTGCGACCGAACTGGGGTTGCCGGTCACCTTGCTGCTCGAGCAGTTGAAGGCATCCGGGGTCAGTAAGAAACTGGAATCCGACACGGTTTCCGAAAAGGACAAGGCGCAATTGCTGGAACATTTGCGCCAGGCGCATGGCGCCGAGAAACCCACCAAAAAAATTACGTTGAACCGGCGCGAGACCACGGAAATCAAAAAGGCCGACAGTTCCGGGCGGGCGCGCACCATCCAGGTGGAAGTGCGCAAGCGCCGCGTAGTGGCGCCGACGGTTGCCGCAGAAGCTGTTGAACCTGCCGCCGCTCCGGCTAAAGGTGCCAAGGCCGCCAAGGTTTTGAACGAGCAGGAATTGGCTGCACGCGAGCAGGAAGCGCGCTTGCAGGCGGAACTGGCGGCGCGTCAGGCAGCCGAGGCGCAAGTCAAGCAGGCACGCAGTAAACGCAAGACTACCCAAAAGACAGTTGAAGCGGAGCCGCAACCTGCCGCACCGGCGGCGAAAGAAGAAGCAGCAGCGCCCATTGTTGCAGCTCCCGTGGTTAATTTGGCCGAAGGCACGTTGCACAAGCCGAAGCCCAAGCCTGGAGAAAAGGCAGCCAAGCCGAGCAAGAAACCAAAGGCCGAGGCCAAAAGCAGCCCGTGGGACGAAAAGGGGCATAAGAAACGCACGCCTGTCAAAACCGTTGAAAAATCCGGTGTCTGGGCAACCCCGATCCGCGCGCCGCGCCATGACAAGCACATCAAGCATGTGGCCGAGGAGTCCGCCCACGCGTTTTCCTTGCCGACCGAACCTATCGTGCATGAAGTGTCGGTTCCGGAAACCATTACCGTTGCCGAGCTGGCGCAGAAAATGACCGTCAAGGCTGCCGAAATCATCAAGGCATTGATGAAAATGGGCTCGATGGTGACCATCAACCAGGTGCTCGACCAGGAGACCGCGATGATCGTGGTGGAAGAGATGGGGCACGTTGCCAAGCCTGCCAAACTGGATGACCCCGATGCTTACTTGATCGATCCCGAAGCGCATCACGATGCGGTGCTGGAGCCGCGCGCGCCGGTTGTCACCGTGATGGGGCACGTCGACCACGGCAAGACCTCGTTGCTGGATTACGTCCGCCGCACCCGTGTCGCTTCCGGTGAAGCGGGAGGTATCACCCAGCACATCGGCGCATACCACGTCGATACCCCGCGCGGCATGATCACCTTCCTCGATACGCCGGGCCACGAGGCGTTTACCGCGATGCGCGCGCGCGGCGCCAAGGCGACAGACATCGTGATTCTGGTGGTGGCCGCCGATGACGGCGTGATGCCGCAAACCAGAGAGGCCATCCACCATGCCAAGGCCGGCAACGTGCCGCTGGTGGTTGCGGTGACCAAGATCGACAAACCCGAAGCCAATGTCGAGCGCGTCAGGCAGGAACTGGTCGCCGAAGGCGTGGTACCGGAAGATTGGGGCGGCGATACGATGTTTGTCGAGGTTTCATCCAAATCCGGCCAAGGCATCGACCAATTGCTCGAAGGCGTATTGCTGCAGGCGGAAGTGCTGGAACTGAAGGCGCCGCGCACCACGCACGCCAAGGGGCTGGTGATCGAAGCGCGCCTGGATAAGGGCAAGGGGCCGGTCGCTACCGTGCTGATCCAGTCCGGCACCCTGCGGCGCGGCGATGCGGTATTGGTCGGCTCGGTATTTGGGCGAGTGCGCGCGATGCTGGACGAAACCGGCAAGACTATCGGCGAAGCGTACCCTTCTATTCCAGCCGAAATTCAAGGGCTTTCAGAAGTGCCTGCCGCCGGTGAGGAATTGATGGTGATGGCGGACGAAAAGCGCGCGCGCGAAATCGCGCTGTTCCGACAGGGAAAATACCGCGGCGTGAAGCTGGCCAAGCAGCAGGCCGCCAAGCTGGAAAACATGTTCGAGCAAATGGCAGAAGGCGAAGTGCGCACCCTGTCGCTGATCGTGAAATCCGACGTGCAGGGCTCTGCCGAGGCGATTGCGCAATCCCTGCAAAAACTCTCCACCGGCGAAGTCAAGGTCAACCTGATCCACGGCGGAGTGGGCGCGATTTCCGAGTCGGACATCAATCTGGCGCTCGCTTCCAAGGCGATTGTGATCGGCTTCAATACCCGCGCCGACGCCGCCGCACGCAAGCTCGCAGAATCTTCCGGTGTGGACATCCGCTACTACAACATCATCTACGCGATGGTGGACGAGATCAAGGCCGCGCTGTCCGGCATGCTGGCCCCGGAGAAGAGGGAAGTCATCCTCGGCATGGTCGAAGTGCGCCAGGTATTCACCGTTTCGAAGGTGGGCACAATCGCCGGTTGCTATGTGCTGGAAGGGCTGGTTAAACGCGGCGCGAAGGTGCGCGTGCTGCGCGATAACGTGGTGATACACGACGGCGAACTGGATTCGCTGAAACGCTTCAAAGACGACGTGAAGGAAGTGAAAGCCAATTTTGAGTGCGGCCTGTCGCTGAAAAATTACAACGACCTGATAGTGGGCGACAAGCTCGAAGTCTACGAAATCGTCGAGGTTGCGCGCGCGCTGTAAAACCGTAGTTTCATCCGCAGATACGCAGATTACGCAGATTTTCAGCCGGTTTCTGATGGGTGCCGCATCACACCAAAGGTGGGTCGGCAAACCGATGTTGTTTGTTGTTTAATCGGCGAAAATCTGCGTAATCTGCGGACAACTGCTTTTTCCAGGATTAAAAATCAATGGCCAACTTTGCAAGAACCGATCGCATTGCCCAGCAGATCCAGCGCGAAATAGCCGAGCTGGTGCGCCTCGAAATCAACGATCCGCGCGTGCGCCTGGTGACCATTACCGGAGTTGAAGTCGCGGGTGATTATTCCCATGCCAAGGTTTTTTTTACACGCCTGGACGGCAAACATGCCGAGGCGCAGCAAGGCCTGGAAAGCGCCAGCGGTTTCCTGCGCAAGCAATTGGCGCATAGCATCAAACTGCGCATCATGCCGCAACTGCATTTCGTTTACGATGCTTCCGTCGAACGCGGCAGCCATCTATCGCAACTGATCGACCAGGCGGTGGCCAGCGATAAGGGGGGTAGCTCGTAGCCTGTAGCCTGTAGCTTGTAGCCAAGCCGGGTTTGCTACAAGCTACAGGCAACCAGCTACAAGCTACACTATGATTCGCGATAAACGCCCATTAGATGGCGTACTGCTGTTTGACAAGCCCCTGGACTTGAGCTCCAACACCGCGCTGCAAAAAGTCCGCCGCCTGTTCCAGGCCGAAAGAGCCGGGCATACCGGCACGCTCGATCCCCTCGCCACCGGTCTGTTGCCGATCTGTTTCGGCGAGGCCACCAAATTTTCCAATGCCTTGCTGGATGCCGATAAAACCTATCGCGCCTTGTTGCGCCTCGGGCAAACCACCACTACCGGCGATGCCGAAGGCGAAATCATCGCCGAACACCCGGTCGAGATTGAGCGGGCAGATATCGATGCCGCGCTGGCAAAATTCTGCGGCGAAATTCAACAGCTACCACCCATGCACAGCGCGCTCAAGCACAAGGGCAAGCCGCTCTACGAATACATCCGCAAGGGCGAAACCATAGAGCGCGAGTTGCGCAACGTGGTGATACACGAGTTGGTGTTGAACTCTTTCAGCGGCAACGAACACCCCCCTTCCAACTTCCCCCCGGAGGGAGGAAGGGCGATTGTTCCCTCTCCATCTTTGGATGAGTTGGGGAGGGGGTTTTGTGAACTCGACATAACCGTGCGTTGCAGCAAGGGCACTTACATACGCACGCTGGCCGAAGACATCGGCGCGGCGCTCGGCTGCGGCGCGCATCTGATTGGCCTGCGCCGCACCGCGATAGCCCATTTCGATTTACAAGATGCCTATAGCATGCAGCAACTGGAGGCAATGACCGGGGCTGAACGCGATGCATGCGTGTTGTCGCCCGAAGCGCTGATGCCGGACATGCCCAGACTGCAACTGGATGCCGTGCAAATCAAACGTCTCGCGCAAGGGCAACGCCTGGCAACGGATACCGGCTTGCGCGATGGAAAGGTCAGTTTGTATGGTGCGCAGGGATTTATCGGAGTAGGGCTACTACAATGCTGCTGCCTCGCTCCATACAGGCTGTTGTCCGCTGTAGCAAAACGGGCCGCGCAAACCAGCGATATGGAAAATACAGGTGGTCGCATACCTTAGAGCCTATTTCAGTAGGTTTCATACCCCGCGTTGGGGCTGGGCGCGGATGGATGCAAGGCACAGCGCGCAGCCAATGGTCGTTCCATTGGCAAGCGGTGCAACGCCGCAGACGCCGCGCCCAACCCCAACCCGGAGGGCCGCTTGCCCGCGGGCGCATTGCGGCGTTGCGGCCCGCTTGTGGAGAATGGCTACACCGCGCAG
>JACREB010000027.1 GCA_016218475.1 Nitrosomonadales bacterium
GCGAAGTGGGTCAAGCAGGGATGGGCGGCTTGCCGTTGCCGCCCAACTCGCAAAAAGCGGAGTTTACATGTAGTAAATGAGCATTTTGAGCCTGATTTTAACGCCGCAATGCGCCCTTCAGCGCTTTGTGACACAGTAAGAATATCTATTACGCCTTTTTGCCTATATCCAATTACAAATAAATCTGTTTTAATCGGATGATGGATTGAAATGATTCCTCAGAACGTGTTTTAAAAGTGTAGCGGGCAGGCCGAAGTGCAAGGCGCACGGAGCGCAGGAACCGGAATGCGCTTGAGTACATGAGGATTCCGTGTACCGCGCAACGCCGCAATTCGGACGCGCAGTAACTTTTAAAACACGTTCTCAACTTTTCAGAAAGCGCAGGGACATAACATGGACCGGTCGTTGAATCGCGCAAAGATTGGTGTCATCGCAGGCTGCCTGAGCCTTTTCTGCACCCTCATGGTCAGTTCATCACCGGGTTATTCGGCTCCAATAATCGAACCCACGACTGCGGCTCAGAAAACCGGCAAGCAATTTGCAACGGTCTGGCGCATCCACGGGGAAGTCACGGCATTTAGCCGTAGCGCCAACAATGAAAGAACATTGCACGAAGGCGACCCGGTTTACGTCGGCGAACGCGTGCGCGCCGCCGCCCTCGCCGAAGCCGCGCTGAAAACCGAGGATGCCGGGATCGTCGCCATTCGCCCGAGCACCGAGTTTATTGCGGAGCGCTTCTCTGCCAGCGGCAAGCCGACAGACAGCCTTACCCTGCGCCTCCTGGTAGGTTCCCTGCGGGTTATCAGCGGCTGGATTGCCCACACCAATCGCTCCGGGCATAGTGTTGTCACTCCTTCAACCACCATCGGCATTCGCGGCACCGACCACGAACCTTACGTGCTGTCGGCGGAACTGGCCGAGTCCACGTCCAATCGTGAAGGGACTTACGACAAGGTCAACCGCGGCGGAACGACCATGCAGGTCGGCGAAAATAAGCTCGATATCGATGCCGGGCGGGTCGGTTTCGTGCGAGCGATCCCCAAAAAACGGGCCTTGATGACCCTTTTGCTGCCGGTATTGCTGGATAAGGTGCCGAATTTTTATGTTCCCGGCAAGTTTGACGCCGAACTCGATCTTTACTCGCAGACTGCGGACAAAGACAGCCTGCAGGAGCTGGAGAAAAAGCGCAAGGCGCCCGGTGCGGCGCCCGTGGCGGAATGCGCGCCTGACAGCATTGCCGAAACTTGGTTGAAGCAACTGGACACTGCGATTGCCCGGCACGACGCATCGGCGATAATAGCCATGTTCGCATCCGATGCGGCCGTTCGGGCCACGGTTCGCAGCGAAGACGGCACAATGACAAGCGTTGACATCAGGCGTGATGAGTTTGTGCAGAGCACGCTTGCAGCCTTGAAGGGGCTCGAAAACTATAAACAGCGCCGCGTGTGGACCAAGGCCAAGCAGGTGTATAACGATGACACCTGCGACCGCATCAGCCTGAAATCCGTGGTGATCGAACAGGGGCTGCAATCCGGCAAACCCTATCGGTTCGAATCGCTGGAGGAGTACGTGCTCGAATCGAGAAACGGAAAATGGATATCGATCAGTGCGGAGACAACGCAGCAGTAGCACCAATATTTGAAACCATTAAATGCGAAACATGCGCTGCGGATGTGCAGGTTGGGTTAGGCGCGGTTTTTTGCGCCGTAACCCAACAAAAGCTGGTGTTGATGTGCGCTACCCATCCATTGATGTCGCCTGCTTTTGGTGAAGATTGGGTTTGTTGGGTTACGCGATAAAACCGCTAACCCAGCCTACATGACTGCGAGTAAGCTACAAACAGCCGGAGCAGCCGAAATTACCCCCATTCAAATTCTCAATAATGTGTTCGGCTATGCCTCCTTTCGCGGCGAGCAGCAGGCCATCGTCGAGCATGTCGTGGTGGGCGGCGACGCGCTGGTGCTGATGCCGACCGGCGGTGGCAAGTCGCTGTGCTACCAGATACCGGCGATGCTGCGACCGGGTACGGGCATCGTGGTTTCGCCGCTGATTGCGCTGATGCAGGATCAGGTGGATGCGCTCATCCAGCTCGGCGTGAAAGCGGCCTTTCTCAATTCCAGCATCGGCGCCGATGCCGCGCGCGAGGTGCAAGGCCGCCTGCTGCGCGGCGAACTCGACCTGCTCTATGTCGCGCCGGAGCGGTTGCTGACGGACAGTTTCCTGAGTCTGCTGGAGCGACTAAACGTCTCCCCCTCTCCCCAGCCCTCTCCCGCGAGGGGAGGGGTTAATTATGGCATCGCCTTGTTCGCCATCGACGAGGCGCATTGTGTTTCGCAATGGGGGCACGACTTCCGCAAAGAATACCGCGAACTGACGATTTTGCACGAACGCTTTCCCGGTGTGCCGCGCATCGCGCTCACCGCGACGGCGGATACGCCTACACGCGGCGAGATTGTCGAGCGGCTGGCGCTGGAACAGGCACGCCAGTTTGTTTCCAGTTTCGACCGCGCCAACATCCGCTATCGTGTCACACAAAAAATCAATACGCGCAATCAGTTGCAGGAGTTTCTTGAAGTTGAACATAAAGACGATTCCGGCATCGTTTATTGCCTGTCGCGCAAAAAAGTGGAGGAAACCGCCGCATGGTTGAAGGAGCGCGGCTGGGACGCCCTGCCCTATCACGCCGGGCTGGATGCCGCGACGCGCTCCGCAAACCAGAGCCGCTTCCTGCGCGAAGAAGGCGTGGTGATGGTCGCAACCGTGGCGTTCGGCATGGGCATCGACAAACCCAACGTGCGCTTCGTCGCCCATCTCGACCTGCCGAAAAGCATGGAAGGCTACTATCAGGAAACCGGCCGCGCCGGGCGCGACGGCCTGCCTGCCAACGCCTGGCTGGCCTATGGTCTGGGCGATGTGGTGCAGATGCGCCAGATGATCGACGGCGGCGACGCTCCCGAAGAACGCAAGCGGCTGGAACGGCAGAAGCTGGACGCGCTGCTCGGCTACTGCGAATCCACCGCCTGCCGCCATCAAACCGTGCTGCGCTATTTCGGCGAAGAACATCCGGGCAATTGCGGCGCATGCGATAACTGTCTGGAGCCGGTGGACACTTGGAATGCCACCGAGGCCGCGCGGATGGCGCTGTCCTGCGCCTATCGCACCGGGCAACGCTTCGGCGCGGGGCACTTGAGCGACGTGCTGATCGGCAAGGCTACCGGGCGGGTCGAGAAATTCAATCACCATGCGCTCTCCACCTTCGGCATCGGAAAGGAATTGAGTGCAACACAATGGAGCAGCGTGTACCGCCAACTGGTGGCGGGAGGCCTGCTGGAAGCCGATATCGAGGCCTACGGCGGCCTGAAACTCACTCCAGCCGCCCGCCCGGTGTTGCGCGGCGAACAGGAAGTCTGGCTGCGCCGCGACGCCGACCCGGCCAAGCGCAAGGCGCAACGGGCCGAACGCCTAAGTAAATCACACGAACCGTTTGCCGGCGCAGGCGAAGACCGCCTGTGGCTCGCCCTGAAGGCCAAGCGCATGGAGCTTGCCCGCGAACAGGGCGTACCGCCTTATGTTATCTTTCACGACAGCGCTCTGCTGGAAATCCTCAACCGCCGCCCCGGCAACCTTGCTGAGTTGGGTGAAATCAGCGGTGTCGGGCAGGCCAAGCTGGCGAAATACGGAGAAGCGTTTTTGAAGGTGGTCGGCGCAGGAGAGTCCCGCCGGTGAAATTTTTCCACGCCTGACAGCCGCTCGCCGATTTATCCCAAGCCGGACGAGCCGGAACCAAAGTGGGGCTCACCACCGACGGGCGTGACCCAACAGCCTTTTTTAATGATGTCGGGTTACGCGAAAAAGCCGCTAATCCAACCTACACACTACACACTGCCTGCATCCCCGATCAGTACTATACCCGCAGTCAATAGCCCCAGCGCAAAATTTACCGCTACCAGTTGGCGAATCCTGCCTAACGGCTCCCCCGCTTCTTTCCAGCGTTTTTTTGCGACATGCAGGCTGAACGGCACGTAGCAGGTGAAGAACATGTAGCCATGAATCACCATCATCACCAATCCCGACACCAGCATTATGTGTATGTGGCGCGACACATGGGCGATACCGCCGTATAGATATATCAAATAAAAACCCGTGATCAGTATTACGCCAACCGAGGCCCATACCCAATTGAAAAAAAGGCGCAACACGGCAGCCCAAAGGCGCAGGCGGTGCGGCAGGTCGAGCGCTTCCGAGGTAGCGGGGCGAAGCACCACATACGCGAAGAACATGCCGCCTATCCAGATCAGGACAGCAAGCAGATGAATATATTTGAATAGGGCCATAATTTTGTTATCGGTCAGCCGGTTGATTCCAGCAGTCAATGCCAGTCGGCAGATCATGAGGGATTTTACTCTCTTGCGATTAATCTTACTGTGTCACATAGCGATCAAGGGATGCAGTGCAAGGCAAAATCGGGTGAAAAAGCGGAGTTTACATAGCGTAAATGAGCATTTTGAGCCCGATTTTAACGCCGCAATGCGCCCTTCAGCGCTATGTGACA
>JACREB010000028.1 GCA_016218475.1 Nitrosomonadales bacterium
AGCCCCGATATTGGATTGCGCCAGGGCATCCCCTTGTTGCGCCGCCAGCCGATACCACTTTACCGCTTCGGCGTAATCCCGAGGAACGCCTTGTCCCTTGTCATACTTAATCCCGAGGTTGGATTGCGCCAGGGCATCCCCTTGTTGCGCCGCCAGCCGATACCACTTTACCGCTTCGGCATAGTCTTGGGGAACACCTTGTCCTTTGTCATACTTGACCCCGAGATTGGATTGCGCCAGGGCATCCCCTTGTTGCGCCGCCAGCCGATACCACTTTACCGCTTCGGCGTAGTCCTGGGGAACACCTTGTCCTTTGTCATACTTGACCCCGAGGTTGGATTGCGCCAGGGCATCCCCTTGTTGCGCCGCCAGCCGATACCACTTTACCGCTTCGGCATAGTCCTGGGGAACACCTTGTCCTTTGTCATACTTGACCCCGAGGTTGGATTGCGCCAGGGCATCCCCTTGTTGCGCCGCCAGCCGATACCACTTTACCGCTTCGGCGTAGTCCTGGGGAACACCTTGCCCTTTGTCATACATAATGCCAAGGTGGGATTGCGCTGGGGCAAAACCCCGTTGAGTCAATTTTTTAAATTTTTCAAATGCGGTTTTATAGTCTTGCCGGTCAAAAGCAGCGATGCCATCTTCCCACTCACCTGCCCACACAACACTATGGCCAGCCATCACCAGCACTATCATCAGAATAATCTTTCGCATCCCCACCACCAATATTTGTCGCTTCATGCACACCACAGCGTGCCCGCCGCTTCGCGGCAACCCTTCGACAGGGCGAACGGCCAAGTAATGAAATCGGCGCTACGAACTATGCAGCTTCAGCATCGCCGCTTCGGTTTTTCCTTCGATGGCCAGATGCGCGACATCCAGTGCGCGCTGCATGGCTTCATCGATCAGTTCGCGCTCTTCGCGGCGCGGGTCGTTCAACACGTAGCCGGCTACGTCGGCGCCTTCGCCGGGGTGGCCGATGCCGAGACGCAATCGCCAGAAATCCTTGCTGCAGAGATGGGCAATGATATCCTTTAATCCGTTGTGCCCGCCGTGCCCGCCACCCGTCTTCAATCGCGCCACGCCGGGCGGCAAATCCAGTTCGTCATGCACGACCAGAACTTCCGCCGGGGCGATTTTGTAAAATTGAGCCAGCGCGCCGACGGCTCGCCCGCTCACATTCATAAACGTCTGCGGCTTGAGCAGTAGTATTTCATGCCCATGCAACCGGCCGCGCGCGGTCAGGCCGTGAAATTTTGCTTCATTTTCGAAGCTCAGGTTTTGCAGGCGCGCAAGCTCATCCACCCACCGGAAGCCGACGTTATGCCGGGTGGTTTCGTATTCGCGCCCGGGATTGCCCAGGCCAACAATCAAACGTATCGCGGTCATAGCGCCCGAATGAAAAAACCCGCCATGGCTCTCGGCATGGCGGGTTTCACAAGAATATTTCCTTGCTTATTTTTTGCCTTCCTTGCCTTCTTTACCTTCCTTGCCAGCCGGAGCCACTTTAGCGGCGGTGGCAGTTGCTGCGGGAGCTGCCGCCGCAGAAGCTGCAGCGGCAGCCTCAGCCTCGGCAGTGACTTCCGCTTCCACCATTCCACGCGGAACCTGCACGGTAGCCACCACTGCTCCCGCGGCATGTGCGCCATGCGCGACAGCCTCCACGCCCTTGGGCAACTTCAAATCGGATACATGTATGGAATGGCCGAGCGCCAGATGCGCCAAATCCACTTCGATGAAAGCCGGCAGATCCTTGGGCAAACAAGCAATGTCCAGATCGGTCATCACGTGGCTGATCTTGCCGCCGCCCTCCTTCACGCCCGGCGCGATATCCGCGTTCAGGAAATGCAGCGGCACCTTGATGTGCATTTTTTTCTTGGCATCCACGCGCTGGAAGTCGATGTGCTGGACTTGGTGGCGGAACGGGTGCATCACGAAATCGCGCAACAGCACGGATTCCTTCTTGCCTTCCAGGTTAAGCGTCAGTATGGAAGCATGAAATGCCTCCGCGCGCAGCTTGTGGTACAGGTCGTTGTGATCCAGTTCGATCAGGTTCACGTCGCCCGAGCCATACACAACGCCTGGCACGCGGCCGGCGTTACGCAGACGGCGGCTCGCACCCGTACCTTGCGCCTTACGGTTTGTTGCATTGATTTCGATTGTCATTTCACTTCTCCTGAAAGCAGAATCGTCCGCGACCAGACGGTTCAACATTGCGGCGACCAACATGGCTGCCGCTATACATAGCCACATAAATCTACTGCGCGTCTGGATGGCTGCGTTGCGCGGTGCCCGGAACCCTCATGTGCTTTGTGTACATTCCGGTTCCCGCGTTCCGTGCGCCTTGCCCTCCAGACGCTCGCTACGATTTCTGTGGCTATGTAAAAACTAACGCGTTGGCACGATAAAGCCGTGCCCACCCTACTACTCGGTAAACAGCGAACTCACCGATTCTTCATTGTTGATGCGGCGTATCGTTTCCGCCAGCAATTCAGCAGTGCTGAGTTGGCGGATGCGCTTGCAGTTGCTCGCCGCTTCGTTCAGCGGGATGGTGTCGGTGACCACCAGCTCATCGAGCGCGGAACCCTCGATACGCTCGACTGCCGGGCCGGACAGCACCGCATGGGTGCAGTAGGCCAGTACGCGCGCCGCGCCCTTTTCCTTCAATGCGTTGGAGGCCTCGCACAACGTATTGGCGGTATCCACCATGTCGTCCATTATCAGGCAGGTGCGCCCAACCACATCGCCGATGATGTTCATTACTTTTGCCACATTCGGCTTGGGGCGGCGCTTGTCGATGATCGCCAGATCCGCATCCAGTTCCTTGGCCAGCGCGCGGGCGCGTACCACGCCGCCCACATCCGGCGATACCACGATCAGGTTCGGGTAATCGTGCTTCCATACATCCGACAACAAAATCGGGCTGGCATAAATGTTGTCCACCGGAATATCAAAAAACCCCTGAATCTGGTCGGAGTGCAAGTCCATTGTCAACAGCCGGTCTACACCGGCGCCAGTGAGCATGTCGGCCACCACTTTGGCGGTAATCGCGACACGCGCCGAGCGCGGGCGGCGATCCTGGCGCGCGTAGCCGAAATACGGCATCGCGGCGGTGATACGCCCGGCTGAAGCGCGCTTCAGCGCATCCACCATCACCATCACTTCCATCAAATTGTCGTTGGTCGGCGCGCAAGTGGATTTCAGCACGAACACGTCTTTGCCGCGCACATTTTCGAGGAGCTCCACCATCACCTCGCCGTCCGAGAAACGCCCCACCTTTGCGCGCCCGAGATGGATGTGCAGATACTGCGCAACCGCCGCGGCGAGCTTGGGATTGGCATTGCCGGTAAACACCATCAAGTGGTCGTAGGACACTGGCTACTCCCTGAAGAATCGAAAAATCTACTCTAAAAACTGGCTGGGGAGGTAGGGATCGAACCTACGAATGCCGGAATCAAAATCCGGTGCCTTACCACTTGGCGACTCCCCATCATCAACCGGCCACCCAGTCATGCAACGGATGCCTTGCCAAACCTTGTGCGACTACACCGCGCATCCCGTGTGGCAGTTGCCGCAACACCTCTTCAGCCTGGTTGCGGCTGGCAAATTCGGCGAACACGCACGCGCCCGACCCGGTCATCATCGCCTTTCCGAAATTGTTCAACCAGGTTATATAACGCCCCACTTCCGGGTAAATATCGCACACCACAGTCTGGAGATCGTTGTGAAACTGCTGCTCCCGGGATTGCCCCCCAAAAAACTGCCCTTCCGAGAGGGCGCGCATTGTGATGGAAACCGTATTGCGTGTCAATTCCGGGCGCGCGAAAATCTGCGCGGTCGGCACGTGAACAGGGGGAATCAGCACCACATACCATGCCTCTGGCAAGGGATAGGCCTGTAACTGCTCGCCAACGCCCTCGGCAAAGGCATTTTCGCCGAAAACGAACACCGGCACATCCGCGCCAAGGCGCAGGCCAAGCCGCATCAGGCGTTCGCGCGACAGGCCAAGCGACCACAAGCGGTTCAGCGCGATCAGCGTAGTCGCCGCATCCGAGCTTCCGCCACCCAAGCCACCGCCCATCGGAATGCGCTTTTCAACCGCAATATCCACACCCAGCGCGCATCCGGTCTCGCTTTGCAGCAAGCGTGCGGCGCGCACGCATAAATCCTGCTCCTCGGCCACGCCCTCGACGGCGTTGGTGCGCCGCACCGTACCGTCTTCGCGCAGGCTGAAATGCAGCGTGTCATTCAGGTCGATAAAGCGAAACAGGGTTTGCAACAGGTGGTAGCCGTCCGCCTCCGACACGTTACTGGCGCAGCCAGCCGATTGCGGGAGGAGGCGGGGGGGCGGCATTCCCGCACCGGACGCTTGCGCGCACCGTGTCATACCGCCCGCCTCCGACACGTTACTGGTGGAACTACTGGTGAAACTACTAGCCATCTGACTAGGCTGTCCAGAAACGACAGCCAAGTCATTGGTTATAGCCATTCGACTAGGCGAGCCAACTACGCTCGCCAAGTCGCTGGTTATGGCGCAGCCAGCCGATTGCGGGAGGCGGCGGGGGGGCGGCATTCCCGCACCGGACGCTTGCGCGCACCGTGTCATACCGCCCGGCCTGCGCCCGACGACATGCAGGAACAGGTTTAATTTGGCCGGTGCGGGGCAGGTCAATTTCATATCTTTATCGCGCCAAGGGCGCTCCCGCGCAGAGCGTGGGAACAATGAGCCTGGGAAAAGCAGTTGTCCGCAGATTACGCAAATTTCCGCAGATTAAACGGCAAGTAGTTTTAGACGGGTGCAAATAAAAGTGTTGGGAAACTGTCCGTTCGTGGTTAAGTAGTGACTTAGCACAGGGTTAACGTGCTTAGTCAATACTTAGTTGTTACATCAGAGCTTGTCGAACCATGAGCGGCTTAAAACGCCTCGATTCATTATGGATTCCACTCCCACTCGTCGATCAGCAATTGCACCTGCAAATCCTCATGGCTTAACTGCATGCGCTTTGGCAGACTGTTCGGCATGGTGCCGTCATAGCGCAGGTAGAGCACTTTCCATCCATCCTGTTGCAGCATCGAAATCTGGCCATTTGCGGCGCGCTCGATCTTTGCCGGGCTACTGGCCTCCGCCATACCCAACGCCCAATGATGCAAGCCTCTCAGCGGCAGATGCCAATGCAATACTTGCTCCATCAGCGTTTCCACATCGCTCGCCTGGTAATGCTTATCGCCCTCATCCAGCGTTGCCTGACGCGCATCGCGATAAACGCGCGCGGCTGTTCGTCCGAGCGGCGCGAGCAGCAGTATTTCATCTGATTGCGCCTGATGCGTCCAGCGCAGTCCGGCGGAGTGGCGCTCACCGCGGTGATTGATCGAGATGCGCCCGTTCAGCGCGAATGCTGCGGTTTCAAGCTGCGCGGGGGGCGCGACCGGCGCGGGCGGCAGCAATGCGCAGCCGCTCAACACGCTCACCAGCAATATGCTCCACCACCCCATCAGGGAATGAATTTTTTGATGACTGCCTGCAACAGCGCGCTGCCGGGGTTGGCCTTGAGGCTGTCCTGCCAAACCTTTCTGGCTTCCTCCTTGTTGCCGCGCACCCATAACACCTCGCCCAGATGCGAGGCAATTTCCGGATCGGGATTGCCTGCAAAAGCGCGCCGCAACAGCTTCACGCTCTCGTCCAGCCTGCCGCTACGGTAATAGCCCCAGCCCACGCTGTCCATGATGGCGACATCATCGGGGGCGAGCTGCAAGGCTTTTTCCACCAGCTCGACCGCTTCCGGAATGCGCTCGTTGCGCTCCAGCATGCTGTAACCCAGCGCATTGTAGGCGTGCGCATGATCCGGCTTGGTCTGGATCAACTGGCGCATCAGTTGCTCGAATATTTCCGGCTTGCCGGTTTTGTCCGCCAGCATTGCGGCTTCATAAAGCAAATCGGGTTGGTTGGGCAATTTTACCAGACCTTGCTGCAATACCTCATAGGCATCCTCCGGCCGCTTTGCATCGCGCAATAATTGCGCCTCGATCAACAGCATCTGCGCGCGCTGCTGATTGCTGATAGCCTGTATCTGGTGCAAATGCTCTCTGGCCTCTTCCAGCCTGCCTCGTTTGCTCAATAAATAAGCCACGCGCAATTGCGCCGCAAAGTGGTATTCACCGCCCTTCACTTCGCGGTAATGCGCTATCGCCTCGTCTTCCTTTTCTTTCGCCTCGCTCAGTTGCCCGAGATAATACTGCACCACATCCTGCTCTTTCTTGCCTTTGCTGAGCGCCTGATTAAGCTGCGTTTCCGCGCCCTGCAAATCGTTCAACTGCAAGGAAATCAGCGCGATTGCGAACGCCATGTCGGGGTTGTCCGGATTGTCTTTCGCCAGGCGCTGGAATTCGTCGCGCGACGATTTATACTGCTTCTGATCCAGTAGCGCGCGCGCATACTGCAAACGAATTTCGCGCGCATCCGGATAATTCGACAAGTAACGGCGCAACACTTCCAGGCTTTGCTGCGGCGCGCTCTTATGCAAGAACTGCGCTTCCAGAGATGTCGCCGTATCCCAATCCGGACGCAAGTTGCGCGCCTGCCGGATTTCATCAAGCGCAAGCTCATTGTTGCCCGCCATTTGCGCCAGTTGCGCTACCGACCAATGAGCCTCGGCGACACGCGGATAAGGTTGCGCGAGACTGCGCATCAACTCAAGTGCGGACAACCTGTCCGGATAGGAAGCGACCAGTTGAAAAATTTGAATGAAAGCGCCTCCCGGATTGGCCTCTTCCGCCTTCAATATCTTGTTTAACTCCAGTTTTGCCTCATCCAGCTTGCCGCCGCGCAATAACATTGAAGACAGCATGCGCGCCGCCATCTGTGAAGCTGGTTCAATTTCCTGCCATTGCCTGAATGCTTCGATCGACTTGTTCATGTCGCCGGATTCGAATGCCAGTTGTGCGGCACGCCTTGCAATGCGCGGATCCCGGGTCTTCTTGGCCATGGAGGTGCTGCCTTCCACCGCAAACGCCTTGTATCCGCGCTGATTGGCAATTTCGGTCAACAGGAATTCATGGATCAATTCTTTGCTCAACTCGACATTGGGCAACACGGGTGCAGCCTCCGCTGGTTGCCCGTGCAGCGAAACCGGCTGTGCCGGTTCAGTGCGCTGGGGCGTTTGTGCGCAAGCGGTAAGCAACAAACTGCAAATAATCAGGTAATTAATTAACTTCATGGCAATACTGTTTTCGATAGGGGAACACATATTAGGTTATATTCAACCGAATCCACAACCATGAATCTCTAAAGGGGATTATTGTTCGCCAACCTTTCAATAAGGCTTTCAGGAATTCCTCTTCAAACATTTCGACCACTCATAAGGGTGCAATCAAAAGTATTGGTCAAAAAACAAATTTCCGCCAGCCAATAAAGCCGAATACGATTCTCAGCAAATCCTGTGTGGCTCCCTTCCCCCGCAGGCGGGGGAAGGGCTGGGGGTAGCGACCATGACACGGCGTTGCGCAGCATCCGGGGCGGGAATGGCCGCCTCGCACCCGCTCCCGCTCCCGCAAACGGCTGGCTTCGCCAGTAACGTGTCGCGGGATGTGGGGGTTTGTGAGCCTATACAAGCGTGGTTCAGGCTCAACGCCCCTCTCCCCAACCCCTCCCGTCAAGGGGCTGATGTGCTCCCCTCGCCCCTTGCGGGAGAGGGGCCGGGGGAGAGGGGGAATTTCGCCAACGTCTATCACGCCGACCTGTATGGCACGCGCGCAAGCAAATACGCTGGGCTGGCGGAAAACGACGTGTCCACCACCCGCTGGCAAACACTCAAGCCGCAAGCGCCGTTTTACTTGTTCATGCTGCAGGATGAGACGGTGCGCGCCGAGTATGAGCAGGGCTGGAAAATCACCGAGGCGATGCCAGTCAATGTGCTGGGTTTTCAAACTCACCGCGACGATTTTGCGATTGATTTTGAGCAAGCACGGTTGCATCAGCGCATTGCCGCGATGCGACACACCGAGCTGGATGATGCAGAGTTCGCGCGACGGTATGACTTGAAAGATAACCGAGACTGGAAACTCAATTTGGCAAGGCGGCAAATTCGAGAAGATGCGCACTGGAAAGAAAAACTTATTCCGTGCGCCTACCGTCCATTCGATACGCGCTGGGCTTACTTCAGCGAAGTGGCGATGGATTACCCTCGGCGCGAGCTAAAAGAAAATGTGGCAGGCAAAGAGAACCGTTGTCTTGGCATTGGCAGGCAGGGAATTGCTGTACAAGATGACATTTGGTCTTTGCTAACTTGTTCAGTCTCACCAATTGATGCAAATGTATTCAGGCGGGGAGGGGTAAATATTTTCCCGCTCTACCTCTACTCCATCGCCAAAACCGACCTCTTCGACGACAGCGCGGCAGGTAGCCGCCCCAATCTCGCGCCGGAATTCATCGCCGATTTTTCCGCGCGGCTGCAACTGGGTTTTGTGCCGGATGGATGCGGCGATCTGCGCAAGACCTTCGGGCCGGAAAATGTGTTCCACTACGCCTACGCGGTGTTCCATTCGCCGACCTACCGCAGCCGCTACGCCGAGTTCCTGAAAATAGATTTCCCGCGTTTGCCGCTGACGCGAAACAACGAGGCTCCGATACGCTTCGCGTGCCCTGTGCTGAGCCTGTCGAAGCATCAGCCAGAACGGTAGCAGAAAGTTTATTCGTGCCGTGCCAATAGCTGCGCGGCCACATTGTTCATATCTGGCATTGTTGCCGGTGCGACGATTTTCTATGCCTTGGGCGGCAGTTTCCCCGTCTGGCTGCCCGCCTTCTCCGGGATACTGGTCGGCTTCGGCATGGCGCTGGCACGCGGATGCACCAGCGGTCACGGGGTGTGCGGGCCGGGACGGCTGCACCCTACGATATTGCACTATTGATGGAGAAATAGAATTAGAGTCGCCCTACAATCGCTGCCCATGCTCGCGCGTGGCATGGAACTGCACTTTCGGCCAGCGTTCCATCGTCAGACGCAGGTTTACGCCGGTGTCGGCGAGGTAAGCGTAATTCCCGTCCGCGTCGTGCGCGAGGCGACTCTGGTTGGCTTTGACAAATTCGTTGAGGTGCATGGTATCCGGACAAGTCACCCAGCGTGCGGTGTGGATGCCGGCGCGCTCGAACACCGCGTCCACGCCGTATTCGGATTTCAAACGATGCTCGACCACTTCGAACTGCAACTGGCCAACCGCGCCGATCAGCGGCGTGGAATCCAATAGCGGTTCGAACACTTGTACCGCGCCTTCCTCGCCCAGTTGGCGCAAACCCTTTTGCAATTGTTTGGCCTTCATCGGATCGCGCAGCCTCGCGCGGCTGAATAACTCCGGCGCGAAATAGGGGATGCCCTTGAATGTGAGCGCTTCGCCCCCGGTGAGCACATCGCCGATTTGCAGTTGCCCGTGATTGTGTACCCCGATGATGTCGCCCGCATAAGCTTCGTCCATGCGCATGCGTTCGTTGGCCATGAACGTCACCGCGTTGGCAAGTTTCATTTCCTTGCCGGTGCGGCGATGCTTGACTTTCATACCCGAGCTATAGCGCCCGGAACACACACGAAGGAAGGCGATCCGGTCGCGGTGGTTCGGATCCATGTTGGCCTGGATCTTGAACACGAAACCGGTAAACGCGGCCTCGGTGGGTTGCACCACGCGCACATCGGTTTCGCGCGGCAGCGGTGATGGAGCCCAATCCACCAATGCGCGCAACACCTCGCGTACGCCGAAGTTATTGATGCCGGAGCCGAAAAATACCGGCGTTTGCTGGCCCAGAAGGAATTCATGAAGATCAAACGATGCCCCCGCGCCACCGACCAGTTCTGTCTCGTCGCGCATGGTCTGCATCTCGCTCGGGCATTGCCGCGCAAGTTGGTCGATCTGTGAACCCTGCAACACCTCCACTTCCTGATCGGCCTTCGCCTCGCCCGGCGTGAAGCGCATCACTTCGTCATTCAGCAAGTGATACACACCCTGAAAGCGCTTTCCCATTCCGATAGGCCATGTCACTGGCGCGCACTTAATCTTCAGCACCGACTCGATTTCGTCCAGCACTTCCAGCGGGTCGCGCACCTCGCGATCCATCTTGTTGATAAAGGTGATGATCGGCGTGTTGCGCAGGCGGCACACCTCGAGCAACTTGATGGTCTGTTCTTCCACACCCTTGGCCGCGTCCACCACCATCACCGCCGCATCCACGGCGGTCAACACGCGATAAGTGTCTTCGGAAAAATCCTGGTGGCCGGGAGTATCGAGCAGGTTGATCACGCAATCGTCGTAGGTAAATTGCATCACCGAGCTGGCCACCGAGATGCCGCGCTGTTTCTCGATCTCCAGCCAGTCGGAGGTCGCGTGGCGACCGCTCTTGCGCGCCTTTACCGTGCCCGCCATCTGGATCGCACCGCCGAACAGCAGCAGTTTTTCGGTCAGCGTGGTCTTGCCCGCATCCGGGTGGGAGATGATCGCGAAGGTGCGGCGACGCCTGACTTCGCGCGCGATTGCCGCATCGGATGCTACCGTGCCTTGAGTGCCCGTCAAACCGTCGCCTGCAAAATTGCTCATGGATATTTAAGTGCCATGAAAAACAAATGCCCGACCAGATCGGGCATTTGTTTGTTTATTTTGGTGGTGGAGTGGCGACCAAAGCAAAACCTCTGCATCTCGGCATGCTAGCGCCCCGCTACATTCAAGTTGAATATTAGCACGGTTTGGCTAAGCTTTTACAAAATTGAACCTGCACCCAGGGCAATCGCATCAAAATGATGAGCCGACCTGATTAAACAAGTTGTTGAATAAAAAACAAATAAATTGTATTTTTAGCGCTCATCGTAAAGACTCGGCAAATATCCAGTAAACCGAAAGACCGCAATCATAATGTTCAAATACTCCCATGCCAGCGAACATGGGCAAAATACATTAGCTAAGATTGGTGACCGTCTCCCATCCTGCATTCATCAAGATCGAACGGTATCTTAGCTCCATTACGTTAAATGCCGTTTTCCTTTTTCTTTTCCCTCGCCTCCCAAAGTGCTACTATTCAAACCAAATGTCGATTGCCGTCCTTGGCGAACAACCGCTTCCGGAAAGTGAAGATTCGACGGCTGATCCTGTGCGATGGAAATAAACTTAAAAATTACGCTCGGCGATGGCTTGAAATCACGGCAAATTGTCGATGAACCGCTTCATGGAAACTTTGAGTGCCGCGAAATTCGGGTTGTACATCAAACGCCGCAAGGTGCCGGTTCTAAGGTTGGCTTCGGTGATTTCACCTTGCAAAACATCCCCTGAATTATTGATGCAGGCTTCGTATTTTTCCATGTCGTCCGGATAGTAATGGATGCAATTGGAATAATCTCCCGCTGTGCCATAGTGGGGATCATCGGACGGCAGCACGATGGCAGTGTGCGCGGAACTTAATATTTTCTGCCCGGGCATCACGCTATCCACCAGCTCCAGTTTTTCTGCGGGGATGCCGGGCAGGAATTTCCCCGTATCGGTGGTATACAGCACCAGCCTGCTGGAGGGGTGGCGCGCATGCGCCATGAACTCCAAGGTTGCCGGGGTATTGGCGGTCGTGTCATCCTGGCTGGCTGCGGCAAATACCGGGATGATGACTTCATGTTCCTGCAACATTGAATCCAGTTTTTTTGTCAGCGCGTGCGTCTGGGCAACGGCGTTCTTGGGAAGCGATTCATACTTGTAGAAACTCCTGTCCGGCCTGATGCCGACCCACTTCGCCGGCGGCATCAGCCAGCTATACAGCCTGTGCATGTTTGCCCATGCCGCGCGCCGCGTGATTTCGAGAGCGGGAGAGAACAGGAAGAGGCCGCGCACGCGGTCGTCGCGCAAACTCTGGTAAATGCTCAGCGTTCCCCCGGTGGAAAACCCGGCCAGATAAACCTCGTCAACTTCTTCCGCGAGCCTGTCGGCGCCATAAGCCACGGCCTTTGCCCATTCCGGCCATGCGACATCGAGCAAATCGCCGGGCTGCGTACCATGCCCCGGCAACAGGATTGCCATGACGCGAAAACCGTTTTCCCGGAAAAATCCGGCGAGATGACGCATGAAATAGGGGGAGTCGGTCAGGCCATGCGTGAGCAGCACGCCGCGCCGCCATGTTTTTTGTTTTCCAGCCGAATCACCCGATGTTGGCTTCAGTTCGAACGGCGCGTTGCCATCGACTATTTTTTCCGTGTTGGCAGTGCCCGATCCGGAGCGTACCTTGCCAAGCATGTCACGGCTATGCGTCACGTAATTCGCAAACGTCAATTGGCTGCCGTCGAACCGGCTGTTTAATCCGGACGGCTGGTGGCGTGCCTCAAGCGGTGGAGTGGAATTCTTCAAGATTTGGATTCGCTTAAACGCTTGCGAAATTAGCCGTTTGGGTTGTTGCGCTCTTCCAGCAAGCGCTCGATGCGATCCAGCCGCGCCGATATTTCCTTTAGCTGGCGGTCGGCTTCTTTCTCCTCCTTCTCCATTTTCTCGACGTCGCCGCCGATGAAAAACGCGGCCATATTGGCCGTCAACAACGAGATGAGCACCACGCCGAACAGGATCAGCAGCGAGCCGAATAACCGCCCCGCCGCGTTGTGCGGCACCACATCGCCGTAGCCCACCGTGGCCATCGTCACCCACGCCCACCACATGCCGTCCCAGACGGTTCCGATGGAAGGGTCGATGCGCGAAACGATCACACCGGACAGCGCCATCGTGACAAAAGCGACCGCCAGTGTGGAGCCGAGCTGGTGGCTGGAAAGCAGCTTGCGGACGGTCTTGGACAGGCGAGCCAGCAAAACGATGACCAGCACCAAGCGGAGGCTGCGCATCAGTCCGATTAAAGGGGTGTACTGCCAGACGATGGGCAAGCCGCCGACGATGATGGCCAAGTTCATCCAGTTGCGCAGCAGGTATTCGCGCTTGTTTCTGACCAGTGTGCTCAGCAGCGTAGTTTCAATGAGAAACGCCAGCCATATCATCCAGTCGGCGGCGCGCGCCAGCATTGGGCCGA
Organism: Nitrosomonadales bacterium; assembly: GCA_016218475.1. Lineage (GTDB taxonomy): Bacteria > Pseudomonadota > Gammaproteobacteria > Burkholderiales > Gallionellaceae > Gallionella. The sequence continues at coordinate 13,025 of JACREB010000028.1, forward strand.
TTGCCTGCGTTTCTTCCAGATACCACTGTATCGGAATCCACAGCGCCACGAGTAGCATCGGCCACTCCAGCCGTTTCGCCCACAGCCGCGCAGCGTGTTGTTCGTGCGGTTCGACCCCGGCTATACCGAGCAGATGGACGATTCTCATCTAGGGTGCGAGTTTTTCCATGCCGCCCATGTAAGGGCGCAGCACTTCCGGGATCACCACGCTGCCATCGGCTTGCTGATAGTTCTCCAGCACAGCAACCAGTGTGCGGCCGACCGCGAGGCCGGAGCCGTTCAGCGTGTGCAGCAATTCCGGCTTGCCCTGCGCGTTGCGGAAACGCGCCTGCATCCGGCGTGCCTGGAACGCCTCGAAATTGCTGCATGACGAAATCTCGCGGTAGGTGTTCTGCGCGGGTAGCCACACTTCGATGTCGTAGGTCAACGCGGCGGAAAAACCCATGTCGCCGGTGCATAGTTTCACCACCCGATACGGCAGGCCGAGCTTCTGCAAAATCACCTCCGCATGGCCGAGCAACGCTTCCAGCCCTTCATAGGATTTTTCCGGATGGACGATCTGCACCAGTTCCACCTTGTCGAACTGGTGCTGTCGGATCATGCCGCGCGTGTCGCGCCCATAGGCGCCCGCTTCGGAGCGGAAACACGGCGTGTGCGCGACGAACTTCATCGGCAGCTTTTCGAGCGGCACGATCTCGTCGCGCACGATGTTGGTGACGGGGACTTCGGCGGTGGGGATCAGATAAAAAGTGTTTGCACCTTTTGTTCTTAACATGTGAGTGACAGGCAATCCTTTTTCTCGTTGCTCTTGCTCTTTTTTTCTATCCTCTTCAATTTGAGCCAACTCTTCGCTTGAAAATACCATTCCAGCGTTTACAGAAAACAAATCTGATTCGAACTTCGGCAACTGCCCGGTGCCGCGCATCGAATCGGCGTTCACCAGATAGGGCACATAAACTTCCGTGTAGCCGTGCTGCTCGATATGCGTATCGAGCATGAATTGCACCAATGCGCGATGCAGCCGAGCCAGCCCGCCCTTCAGCAGCGAGAAACGCGCGCCGGAAATCTTCGCGGCGGTATCGAAATCCAGCCCCAGTTGTTCGCCGATGCTGACATGATCCTTCACCTCGAAATTAAACTGTGGCAGCGTGCCAACTTTGCGGACTTCAACATTATCCGTCTCGGATTTTCCGACCGGTACGCTGTCATGTGGCGTGTTTGGAATAACCGAGAGAAACGTATTCAGCTCATGCTGCACACGTTCAAGCTGCGCTTCCAGTTGCTTGAGCTCATCACCGAAATTCGCCACTTCCGACATGATTGCCGAGGTGTCTTCGCCTTTTGCCTTGGCTTGCCCGATCAGCTTGGACGAACTGTTGCGCTTGGCCTGCAGTTCCTGCGTGCGCGTCTGGATGGCCTTGCGCCCGGCTTCCAGTTGCGCAAACTTCGCGGTGTCCAGCACAAAGCCGCGCGTTGCGAGGCGGGCGGCGACTTGATTCACGTCGTTGCGTAATGTTTGTATGTCCAGCATGGTTTTCTCGCTTCGTTACCAAAAAATGTAAAGGTTATTCAGCCTTCGCCCTGGCCAGGAACGGCCCCAGCACCAGCGCATCCAGCCCTGCGGCCTGGAACGCGGTAATCGCTTCTTCGGCGGTGCGCACGATCGGTTCCTCGTGCATGTTGAAGCTGGTGTTGATCACGCTCGCCACGCCGGTGATGGCGTGATATTCGCGAAGGATATCGTAGTACTCCGGGTTGTCCTCGCGCCGGATTACCTGCGGGCGCGCGGTGCCGTCGATATGCACCGCGGCCGGGATATTCTTTTTCGCGATATCGGACGCGTCGTAGGTGATGGTCATGAAGCGTGCGGCGATATGGTCTTCTTTCCAGTCCGGAAAATATTCCCGCGCATGCTCCTGCAGGATGACCGGCGCGAACGGCATGAATTCGGTACGCGCAAACTTCTTGTTCAGCCACTGGTTGATGCCGGGGTCGTGGCAAGGCGCCATCACGGTGCGGTTGCCTAGGGCGCGCGGGCCGTATTCCATCCTGCCTGCCGCGCGAGCCACCACCTTGCCGTCGGCGAGCAGCCTGCCGACCACCTGCGCCAGGTTCTGCGGTTCATCGAAGGCGGCGCCCAGTTTCTGCAGCGCCAGCAATGCGTTCTCCCGGTTGATCCCGGTGCCCAGATAGACCGGCGCGAGTTCCGGGCGCAGGCCATTGTTCAGCCGTGCATGCACCTCGAATGCCGCACCCGTCGCCAGGCCGCCGTCGCCCATGTTCTGGTGCACATAGACATCCTCGACGCCGGGCAGCGCGAGGATGCGCTGGTTCAGCTTGACGTTCGAGAACACGCCACCGGCCACTGCCAGTTTGCTGACCTTCAGTTTGACGACCTGCTCCTGCACCCAGGCGCTAATCACTTTTTCCGTATAAGCCTGAAGCCCGGCGGCAACATCCTCTCTTGACAAGCCCTCGCACAATTCGTTTATGACCGTTGTGCCGATTTTGGAAAAGGGGCGTAGCGGAACACGCGCCAGCCTGGCATCGAACAGGCATTCCCAATCCTTCATGTTGGTGTGCGCCAGCAGGCGCGACAGGAGCGGCTCTGGGTTTCCGAATGCTGCCAGGCCCAGAACCTTGCCTTCGTGCCGCCCCGCAATGAAACCCAAATAATTGGTTACCGAGGCATAGAGCAGGCCGATGCTGTACAGATACGGCAGATACAAGATTTGCTGTAATTTTCCATTTTCGCCGACCCATACCGAGCCCCACGAATAGTCGCCCGCGCCATCCAGAGTTATCACGCCCACCCGCTCATTTCCAAATGGCGAGGCATAGTAAGCCGAGGCCGCGTGCGACAGATGATGTTCGATGATTTGTGCCGGCTTTTGAGCCAGGATGCCCGGCGGCTTCAAGCGCGGACGCAGGAGACGCGTATACCACTCGATTCGATGTTTCCAATAACATTTTTTTATGATCGGCTCGACCTTGGCCAGGCGGATGTCGTGTTTCAGGATATTGTCACGCATGGGTTTTTGATTCCAAACGGACAGGTTTGGCATCGCAACCATGTCAACGTCTTCGACTGTAATGCCCGCGATGGACAGAGCCTCGGCAATCGCGCGATGAGGATAACCATTATCATTCTTTATTCTGGAAATCCGTTCTTCCTCGACAGAGGAAACCAGTTTTCCGTCGATCAGAACCGATGCGCCCGAATTATGTTGCCGCGTCCCGCCATTTATACCGAGAATAATCACATCTACTCCAATAAACCCAAATAATCCATTAAACCAAAATAGTTCATTAGCAACAAACTGCGTCATTCCCGCGCAGGCGGGAATCCATTTGATTGAATAATCCTCGCGTAGCGAGCCAAAAACATAGCTTTGTCCGCTTCGCGGCGCGTTTGTTTAGCTGGATTCCCGCCTACGCGGGAATGACGGGCATTTTTGGTTCCGGTTTATCCGGGTCAGGATAATCGGGCTGCTTCATCAATTTCATCTTGAGGGTTTTATTGACGACCAGATTATAAATTTTTCACTGGTTGCCGGGGCAGTGTTTTATGCGATTTATTTCGCGAGCGATATTTTCAATCTCGGCAATATCCTGCCGGTGCGTATTACGATAGCAATCGCGCGCCAGGCGAATTCGTTTGAGGTGCGCTTCCAGATCAGGGACATCCATCATCGAACCCCAGGTATCCGGTTCGCCTCCGGTCGCTTGCTCAAACATGCGCCGAATGATTTGTCTGCCCAAATCCGGCGTGTAATGCCCCGAATCCGTATACCAGCGCATGACGCTTTTTTTGTCTTCCTGAGCAGGCACCTCTTCGGTGGAAACAGCATCGTAACCGCTGAAATCCCATAGCGGGAAGGTTGCCGCGTTAGCCTGTTTTGCTTCGGCCCCGTTAATGCGGGCCAGCTCGCGCTTCCACTCTTCCCACTGTTCCCATAATCCGGCAATGGCGAGCGTTTCCCATTGCCGCGCATGTGCGGGGGAAACAAACAAACGCAAATCTACATGGTGCCGATGCGCCAGCCGCAGCATCGCACGCAAGTCATCCAGCGAAGCCCCCGCCTTGCTTGTCGCGAACGAGAAACGGCAATCGGGATAAGGCAGATATTTCTCCATCAAGTACATGCGCTCGCTATCGGAGAAGTTCTTCCGGTAGGCCCCCGCCATGCGCGACAGGGTCTGCGGGGTGCGGAAACCGTCGGCATAGCAGCAGTCGTTTTCGACTGGAACTTTGCGCCGCACGGCCTTCCACGAATCCGACAACGCGCTGATCGACAGCATCAGGTTGTATGGCCGCAGTGGGCTGTAATTCTCCTCGACAAAATCCGTGGGTGGCACAAACAGCGCATTAAAAGCAAAAAAATCCAGGCCCAGCACGATCGCCTGCGGCTTGCCATGTTCCAGTACGACCTCCATCAAGCGGCGCGATTCGCGTACCGGCTGGCCAAAGGTCGCCAGGCTGAATACGCGCTTCCCCTGGAATGCCTGATGATCCCTGCCGATGCCGATGTCCGTGCGCGAGGTGCCCAGTATCACGACATCGGCCTTTGTGCGCGCCAACCCAACCGTCTTGAATACCCGCTCGTTCATCACCAGGATCGGCTGCCGCTGTTGCAGGGATAACTCGCGGTTGCGGTATATCGCATAAGGATCCACCCACCAGTTGAACCCGGCCATTGCCCCCGCAAACAACACGACCGAAACCAGAAAATGGATGAAATAGCGCTGCATGGTCAGAACTGGAAATAGAGAAAATCGCGCACGCGCGATAAAAATGAAAGCGAGAATACGAAGACCAGCCCCGCCAGCCATGCGTAACCGGCATTAAACCGCCACTGCAAACGGCTGGCGCCAACCTCACCGGCCTCGCTTAACACCGGCCGGAAACGGCGCATGATCTGTTGCACGTTGGGCGACAGCCAAACGATCATCAGCCCGATAATGATGAGAATCAGGGCGCGATCCGGATTGATCTTGGAGAGCGGGGCGAGGCCGTTCATGGACACGCCTTCCAGCCACTGCGGATGCGTGCCATGAAGATGCAGCCAGATCGGCTCGGAAACCGACAGGCCGTTCAACCCGAACATGCCCGACAACATCGCTATCGCCGCAGAGTAGCTTTCGGAGCGGAAGAATACCCAGGATACAACGACGGCAAAAAAAGTCAGCCCGATGAAGAACGAGCGCGCCAGGTTTCCGCCATCGCCGATTCCAAGCTTCTGCCTGAATGCGCGCCAGACATGGTTGATGACGAGATAAATCCCGTGCAGCCCACCCCAGATCACGAACGTCCAGCCCGCGCCATGCCACAAGCCGCCCAGCAGCATGGTGGCCATCAGGTTCAGGTAACGGCGCGCCTTGCCCTTGCGGTTTCCCCCCAGCGGAATGTACAGATAGTCGCGGAGAAATCGCGACAGCGTCATGTGCCAGCGGCGCCAGAAATCGATGATGTTGGACGCTTTGTAGGGGGAGTTGAAATTCACAGGCAGGCGTACATTGAACATCAGCGACAACCCGATCGCCATATCCGAATAGCCGGAAAAGTCAAAATACAGTTGCAGGGTATAAGCCAGCGCGGCTATCCACGCCTCGAAGAACATCGGCTGGCCGCCTTCCGCCACCGCCGAAAAAATAGGCGCGGGAAACTCCGCGAACGAATCCGCAAGCAACACTTTCTTCGCCAGCCCCAGCACGAATATCGTCATGCCCAGCGCAAACATTTCACCGTTGAAATGAAAAGTTGAGGGGCGTGCAAATTGGGGCATCATTTCCTTGTGATGCAGTATCGGTCCGGCGATCAAGTGGGGAAAGTAAGTGACGAACAACATGTAGTGGACAAAGTTGTATTCCTTAACCTTGCCTTGAAAGGTATCCACCAGAAAAGCGATTTGGGTAAAGGTGAAAAATGAAATTCCCAGCGGCAGGATGATCCTTTCAAGCTCCCACCCGGTTCCCGCTGCATTGTTGAGACTATCGACGAAGAAGTTCGCGTATTTGTAATAGGCCAGCAATGCCAGGTTGGCCGCAATCGCCGCAAGCAACAACTGTTTCTTGCGCCGCTCCTCATGCCGCACCCCCGCCTTTGCGATCCATAGCCCTAAAGTATAATTAAACGCAACCGACCCCAGCAGCAGGCCGATATAGGCAGGGTTCCAGTAACCGTAGAAGAAAAGGGAGGCCAGCGCCAGCCACCAGGAGGCGTAGGTATGGCTGGCCTTCGCCAGCCAGAAGAAGCCGAGCAGCACGACCGGGAGGTAAAGGAAAATAAATACGTAGGAGTTAAATAGCATTTATCCCGGATGATCCGTTAGGCCGTCGTTCCGGCGCAGGCCGGAATCCAGCAATAAAAAATACTCCGCGAAGCGAACAAAACCACTATGTTGTCCCACTTACGTGGGGAATTTTTAATCATCTGGATACCGGCCTGACCGTAGGTCAGCCTGTCCTGAGTTTATCGAAGGGCCGGTATGACGCAATTTTTTCTAATGGATCATTTGAGTTTATCTACTTACCCGCTCTTTTTCTCACTGTTTTATTTTTTCGTCGCCGCATCCGGTTCGCCCGTTTGCTCATCCAGTTTGCGAAGGCGCGCCAGTTTTTCCGCGATCTTCGCTTCCAGCCCGCGGTCGGTTGGCTGATAAAAACTCACCGGCGGCATGTTGTCCGGAAAATAATTTTCCCCCGCCGCATAGCCGCCTGTCTCGTCGTGCGCATAGCGGTAGTCCTTGCCGTAATCGAGTTGCTTCATCAATTTGGTCGGCGCATTGCGCAAGTGCAGCGGCACTTCGCGCGAACCGTCTTTGCCGACAAAGGCGCGGGCGGCATTATACGCGACGTATCCCGCATTCGACTTGGGCGCGCAGGCCAGGTACAGCACCGCCTGCGCCAAGGCCAGTTCGCCTTCCGGCGAGCCGAGCCGCTCATAGGTCAACGCGGCATCCTGTGTCAGTTGAATCGCGCGCGGGTCGGCCAAGCCGATGTCTTCCCACGCCATGCGCACGATGCGCCGCGCCAGATAACGCGGATCGGCGCCGCCGTCCAGCATGCGCACCAGCCAGTACAGCGCGGCATCGGGATGGGAGCCGCGCACCGACTTGTGCAACGCGGAAATCTGGTCGTAGAACGCCTCGCCGCCCTTGTCGAAACGGCGCAGGTTCTGCGCCAGCGTGTTGTCGAGAAACTTGGCGTCGATGTGGCTCACGCCGGCAGTCTGTGCGGCGGTTTGCAACTGTTCCAGCACGTTCAGCAGCCGACGCGCATCGCCGTCGGCGTAACCGATGAGGCGTTCCTTGGCCTCATCGGAAAAACTCAAAACTTCCGTTCGCCCTGAGCCTGTCGAAGGGTCAATTCCAGCAGAAGTTAAATTTTGTCTGGCGCACTCGAACAACTGCTCCAGCTCTTCGGCAGACAGCGCGTGCAGAACATACACCTGCGCGCGCGACAGCAGCGCGTTGTTGACCTCGAAAGACGGATTCTCGGTCGTCGCGCCGATGAAGGTCACCAAGCCCTGTTCGACGAACGGCAGGAAGGCATCCTGCTGCGACTTGTTAAAACGGTGTACTTCATCGACGAACAGAATGGTATGGCGACCGCGCTGTTGCAGCATTTGCTGCGCCTGCGCGATGGCCTCGCGGATGTCTTTCACGCCGGACAGCACCGCCGACAGCGGCATGAATTCGGCGTCGAAAGCCTGCGCCATCAGCCGCGCCAAGGTGGTCTTGCCCACTCCCGGCGGCCCCCACAGGATCATTGAGTGCAGCTTGCCGGACTGGAAAGCCAGACGCAACGGCCTGCCCTCGCCCAATAGATGCGACTGACCGATGACCTCGTCGATATGTTTCGGGCGCAGGCGTTCCGCCAACGGCGCGGCGGGTTGAGCGGGAGAAAATAGATCAGACATTTTCGCTGTGCCGTTTATCCAAACTGCCCGGCCAATCCATCCAGCGTCATGTTCTGTGCAATGGCATTGTGCGGTATCAGCACATAGCGCCACGGCTTGCCGCCATTCGTGCCAGCATAGTCTGAAGCATTTTTGCACCACTTGATTGCCGCTTCCTTCTTGGCAAGAACAAATTCATCATCCATCTGGTTGCTGGCCTTCGGTTCCAGCATGTAGATCGCGCCATTCGTTTCGGCCACAAAGTCAGGCTGATATTCCAGATGGTCAGCGCCCTGTTTGTAGAAAATCTGGAATTGCCCCTTGGCTGGCTTGAACCACTTCTCGGCATCACGATCCAGAATGACTGCCAGCACGCGCTCCGCCTCCGAGTCGAACTTCTGCACCGGATACAAGCAACGCTTGAAACCCCCGAACACATACTTCGACATATTGCTTTTGTCGGCGGGCGATATCTGATAATCGGCTGGTGGTTCATTGACCGCGTAGGTGTACGCGCTGGATTTGAATTCCGTGTACCCCTTGCGCACCACCACCTCATAGTCAACATCCTCTTCCCAGAAATGATCCTGCATCTGCGCATGGATGAATTTGGCAATATCGCGTTGGTAGCAGCGCAACACCTTGCGTGCTTCATCCTCGGTTAGGTAGCTGCAAAGGTGCTTAACGGTTTGCCTGGCCAAGTCATACAGTAAATCAGCCTGGTCGTCGTAAGAGACAGCGTCGAAACCCATCAAACCGCTGACGACATAATCCTCTATCCGCTTCTCCTCAAAGCCGCCAACACCCAGCGTCACCTCATCCCGCTGACCGGTGCGCAGGTGCTGTATCCATAGATCATCGGATACCGCCGGATATTTCAGCGTATCCAGCCTCAGAGTGAACGGCTTGAATCCGGCTTTCACCTCGCCCCCATTTTCTCTACCAATAGGCACGACCAGAATGCGTGGGATTTCTATCCTTTGCTGCGTCACCAGCTCGACCGTCCTGGCTACGACAGCGGCGAAGTCAGGCTGCTCGGTCACGCCCTCTAGCTCCATCTGCG